>CAZBZH010000039.1:0-14986 GCA_964496265.1 uncultured Acidobacteriota bacterium
GCCGCCAGACGCTGGGAGCGGTGCGCTCCGCCTTCTGGCTCGACAGGCTGCGCAGCACGTTGTCCTCGCCGTCGAGGATCTCCAGTGTCACCTCGGCGACATCCTCACCCTCCTCGTCCAGGCCCTCGGGCAGCACGTAGTACAGCACCGCGCCGTAGGGAGGGTTCTTGCCCGCCGGCGTGCCGGCGCCTGCGTTGCCGCCGCCGCCGGCGAACTGGATCGCCGGGCGCGGGGTGTAGAGGTACTGCTCGCTTCCCGCGACCTTGCGCGAGAGCTCGTGAAGCGGCGTCAGGTCGTCGAGGATCCAGAACGAACGCCCCTGGGTTGCGACCACCAGATCGTCGTTCTTGACCACCAGGTGGGTGATCGGCGTGACCGGCAGGTTCAGCTGGAACGGCTGCCAGGCCTTGCCGTCATCGAAAGAGACGTACATCCCGAACTCGGTGCCGGCGTAGAGCAGGCCCTTGCGCTTCGGATCTTCCGCCACCGCCCGCACGAAGTGGTCGGCGGGGATCCCGTTCTTGCCGTCGGTCAGCGACGACCAGCTCTTGCCGTAGTCGTCGGTGCGGAAGAGATACGGGGTGAAGTCGTCCTGGCGATAGCGGTGCACCGCCATGAAGGCGCGGCCCGGATCGTGAGCCGAAAGGGCGATCACGTTGACGGTGCCCCACTCGGGCATGCCCTTGGGGGTGATCTCACTCCAGTTGGCGCCGTTGTCCCGGGAGAGGTGCACCCGGCCGTCGTCGGTTCCGACCCACAGCAGCCCCTTGGTCTGGGGCGACTCCTCGAAGGCGAAGATCGTGCCGTAGACCTCGACGCCGGTGTTGTCCTTGGTGATCGGGCCGCCGGCCAGTCCCTGCTTGGACTCGTCGTCCCGGGTCAGGTCGGGACTGATCTCTTCCCAGCTGTGGCCGCCGTCGCGGGAGCGGTGCACATGGTTCGAACAGTGATAGAGCACGTTCGGGTCGTGAGGCGAGATACGGATCGGCGCGTTCCACTGGAAGCGGTAGCGCAGGTCCCTGGCCGCCCGGCCGACGGCCAGCTGCGGCCAGGCGGTGACCTCCTGCTGGGTGCCCAGGCCGCGATCGTAGCGGCCGATGCTGCCGCCGTAGCAGCCGCCGTAGCTGATGTCGGCATCCCGCGGATCGATGGCGACCCAGGCGGTCTCGCAGCCGGCGGGGGCGTACCAGTCCTTGCGTTGGATCCCGCCGCCGGGCGTCCGGCTGGGGGGGCCCGCGGCCGAGTTGTCCTGTTGTCCGCCGTAGCTCCAGTAGGGGAACTGATCGTCGACGCTGACCCGGTACATCTCGGAGGTCGGCTGGTTGGCCTGGGTCGACCAGGTGCGGCCGCCGTCGTAGGTCACGTTGGCGCCGCCGTCGTTGCTCTGGATCATCGTCTGGGGGTTGTCCGGGGAGATCCACAGGTCGTGGTTGTCGCCGTGGGGCGTGCGGATCGGGCGGAAGTTGCGGCCGCCGTCGTCGGAACGCCACATCTGCACGTTGTTCACGTAGACCCGGTTGGGATTCTGCGTATCGGCGAAGATCCGCGTGTAGTACCAGGCGCGAGTCAGCAGGTTGCGGTCCTTGGAGATGCGGCGGAACTTCTTGCCGCCGTTGTCCGAGCGGTAGAGGCCCCCCTCCTCGGCATGTTCGACCAGTGCCCAGATCCGGTTGGGCGCCGCCGGCGAAACCGCGACGCCGATCTTGCCCTTGGTGCCCTCGGGCAGCCCTTCAGTCAACTCGACCCAGGTGTTGCCGCCATCGGTGGACTTGTAGAGCCCGCTTCCGGGTCCACCCGAGATCATGTCCCAGGGCTGGCGCTTGGCCTGCCAGACAGCGGCGTAGAGCACGTTCGGGTTGGACGGATCCAGCGCCAGATCGACGGCGCCGGCCTCATCGGAAATGTAGAGCACCCGCTGCCAGCTCAGGCCGCCATCCACCGTGCGGTAGACGCCGCGGGTTTCGTTGGGACCAAATGCGTGACCCAGCACCGCGACCCAGACGATGTCGGGATCGGTGGGATGGATGCGCACCCGGCCGATCTGGCCGGCGTCGTCCAGCCCCATGTGCTTCCAGCTGGCCCCGCCATCCATCGAGCGGTAGATCCCGTCGCCGGCCGAGGTGTTGCCGCGAAGCTGCACCGAGCCCATGCCGACCCAGACGATGTTCGGGTTCGACGGGGCGACCGCGATGGCGCCGACCGAGGCACTGCCGAACTCGTCCCCCTCGCGGACCCGGGTCTTGCGCTTGACCTCGGGCAGCCCGCCCGCCGGAGGACGCAGCAGGCCGAGTTCCGCCAGCCGTTCGTCGACATCCCCCATGATCTCCGGCTCGGCCGGCGGATCGAGTTCGACCACCTTGTCCGAGACGTTGCGCCAGCGGATACCGCCATCGGTGGTCTTCCACACGCCCCCGCCCGTCGATCCCATGTAGAAGGTGCGGGGCTGGCCCGGCACGCCGGCGACGGCGGTGACGCGGCCGCCGCGGAACGGGCCGACCAGGCGGTACTCCATCGCCTGGAACAGCGACTCGTCGTAGGTCTCGGCCAGTGCCGTCAGCGAACCGGCGAGCAGCAGGCAGACAAGGATCGGGATCAGGCGGTACGGGCGATTCATCGGCTCGGCTCCTTGATGGTTGGCCGCCGAGCATAGCAGCTAGCCCGCGAATCCTGACCGTTCAGCTCATCGGCGGGTGGTATCCGCCGTAGACGTTGACCGGGCTCCAGGCCGGCGTCAGCTTCGGCAACGCCGGCGCGTGCTCCTTGAACTTCCCGGCGGCGTGGACCACCCGACCGCCGACCGAGGTCAACACCGAGGTCAGCGAACGAATCTCACGATCGGGCACCGAGAGGTAGTCCTTGCTCAGCACGGCGAAGTCGGCGTACTCCCCCGAGGTGATCGAACCCTTGACGTCGTCCTCACCGGTGAACCAGGCGGAACCCTTGGTCCACAGCTTGAGCGCCTCCATCCGGTCGAGGATGTTCTCGTCGCCGTACATCTGCAGGCCGCCGAGGGACTTGCCGGTGACCAGCCATTCGAGGGACAGCCAGGGGTTGTAGCTGGCCACTCGGGTGGAGTCGGTGCCGGCGCCGACGGGGATGCCCATCTGCAGCATCTTGCGGATCGGCGGCGTCTGGGCCAGTTCTTCGGCGCCGTAGTGCAGCAGGAAGTCCTCGGCCTGGTACGCGATGCGGTTCTGCACCGCGATGCCCCCACCCAGCCGGGCGATCTTCTCCAGGTTGACGTCGGTCACCGTCTCGGCGTGATCGATACACCAGTGCGGGGTCAGTCCGCCCAGTTCGTGGTGGATTCGTTCGTACACCGGCAGCAGCCGGTCGATGGTCTCGTTGTAGGTCATGTGCTGGCGCGACGGCCAGCCCGCCTGGTGGATCGTGCGCAGGATGTGCTCCTGCCGGATCTCCGCATCGGGATCGATGTCCGGCCGGGGCATGGAGAAGATCTCGTAGTCGTAGGCGGCCCAGCAGATGTTCTCGCCGGCGCCGATGAAGCGGAACATCGGGGTGCCTTCACCCGCCTTGAACGTCCTGGTCCAGCGGCGGTAGTCGTCGTCCTCCTGGCCCTTGACCTGGGGGAAGGTCGAGTAGCCGAGGCGCACGGTCTGATGCCCCGCGTCGTGGAGCTCGCGGATGACCTCGTAGGCGTCGGGGAAGACCATGCCGCCGCCGCCGCAGTCGGCGGCGCTGGTGATACCGAGGCTGTTGAGCTCCCGGTGGTAGTGGCGGCTGGAGATCAGCTGGTCCTCGCGGGAGAGTTTGGGCGTGCGGGCCAGGGTCTTGTAGAGAATCAGGCCGGAGGGGTCCGCCATCAGCAGGCCGCTGGCATTGCCGTGACGGTCCCGGGCGATGTAGCCGCCGGGGTAGACCGGCGCGTCGGGGCCGTCGTAGCCGATGACCTCCACCGCCTTGCGGTTCAACATCGCCTTGGCGTAGAGGTACTTGACCAGCACCGGGTGATCCGGGGCGACCTGGTTGATCTCCTCCAGGGTCGGCAGCCGCTTCTCCTTGAACTGCTCGTAGCTGTAGCCGCCGACCACGCGAATCCACTGGCCGGGAGGGGTGCGTTTGGCCTGCTCGCGGAGCCGGTCCATCGCTTCGCTCAGGGAGTCCAGGTTGTCCCAGCGAAGTTCGAGGGCGTACATCATGCCGGCGCGCACCACATGGGTGTGGGAGTCGTTGAGGCCGGGGATCGCCGTGGCCCCGCCGAGGTCGATCACCTTGGCGCCGCCCGCCCGGGCCAGGGCATCCTGGGTGCTGCCGACGAAGGAGAACAGGCCGTCCTTGACGATGAAGGCCTCGGCCCTGGGCTGCAAGTCGTTCACCGTGAGCACTTTGCCGTTGGTGTAGACCCGGGTGCCCCGGCCGATCTGTGCGGCCCGGGACAGCCCCTGGGCGCCCAGCAACATCCCGGCGGAAACGGCGCTGGTGTGACGGATGAAGTCTCTGCGGTTCATGAGTTCTCCCGGCGAAGTCGATGAGCAGCCTGGTTCGGACCGATGAGGCACCCGCCTCGTGTTCGACTACGGGATCGAGCGTCCAGGGCGGAAACGGGTTGCCAACATTTCGGCAGCCTGGTGAACCCGTCTATACTTCGCCCGGATGCGTATCTGTTTGCTTACCACCCAGGATCTCGACGCCGATCCATTCCCGGAAGACGACTGGCCCTGCGACCCCCGTCCATTCCTCCCGGAGGCGACGTGGGATGTCGCCGTGCTGGACCACGGGAAATCGGTGCAGCAGGTCACTGAACTCGTGGCCCGGGGCTACGACGTCTTCTTCAACCTGTGTGACGGTGCCGCCGACGAGCAGCGCCCGGGCATCGAGGTCGTCGAGACGCTGGAACGTCTGGACGTGCCCTTCACCGGGGCGACCTCGGCGTTCTACGAACCCTCGCGGGAGCAGATGAAGCGGGCCTGCGTCGCCGAGGGCATCCCCACTCCGGCGTACGTGCTGGCCCGGGATGAAGCCGACGTCGAGCGCGCGGCTTCCGAGCTGCGCTTTCCGCTGTTCGTCAAGCACTACAGCAGCTACGCCAGCGTCGGTTTGAGCCGGCGCTCCCGGGTGCGCACCCCGGCGGGGTTGCGGCAGCAGGCGCGCAAGATCATGTCCCGCTACGGCTCGGCCCTGATCGAGGAGTACGTCGACGGAATCGAGTGCACCGTGCTCGTGGCCGAGAACCCCGAGGACCCGCAACGCCCGACCACCTATACGCCGATGCAGTACCGCTTCCCTGACGGCGAGGAGTTCAAGCACGCCGACATGAAGTGGGTCGACTACGACGCACTGCAGTCCTTCCCGGTCGAGGACCCGCAGCTGGATGCCCGCCTGCGGGATGTCTCCGCCCGTTTCTTCCTGGCGCTGGACGGCGCGAGTTTCGGCCGCTGCGATCTGCGCGTCGACGGCGACGGGAACCCCTACATGCTGGAGATCAACCCCAACTGCGGCGTCTACTATCCGCCGACCGATCCCGGAAGCGCCGACCTTTGTTTGGCCCGAGACCCTGCCGGGCACGAGGGGTTCACGCGGCAGCTCGTTGCGGCGGCGCTACGCCGTCACGCGGCGCGCGTCCGTTCGACCTCGTAGAACGCCGAGAGCTCGGCGTGTGACGCCGGTATCGCTGATTGGAGAGCGCTGGAATGGATCGAGCCGTAGAACTCGCGCTGATTGATCGCTGTCTCGACCATCTGGCGGCGAAGTCCCCGCAGCAGTCCGACGCCGTGGTCGACTCTCCGGTCACCCGTTACACCGACCCGGCTCGCTTCCGACTCGAGCAGGAGCGTATCTTTCGTCGCGCCCCGCAAATTGTCGCCCATGCTTCGCAGTTCTCCCAGGCCGGGGATTTCGTCACCACGACCATCGCGGGAACGCCGGTGTTGCTGATCCAGGGCAAGGACGACCGGATCCGGGCCTTCAAGAACGTCTGCCGCCACCGGGGCACGTTGCTCGAGGCCGAGCCGTCGGGCTGCCGCGCCCGCTTCCAGTGCCCCTATCACGCCTGGACCTACATGCTCGACGGCTCCCTGGCCGGTGTTCCCCATGCGCCCAAGGGTTTCCCCGAGTTGGACCGCACCGAGAACGGTTTGGTGCCCCTCAGCACCCATGTCGGGTTCGGCTTCGTCTGGGTTCAACTGGACGGGCCGCCGGTGGAGTCGCTACAGGCCTTCCTCGGCGACTTCGCGGCGGACCTGGAGGGCTTCGATGTCGGTAGCGCCCACCTCTACGGCGAGGCGACTCACAGCTGGGAGGCCAACTGGAAGCTGTTGGCCGAAGGGGGCCTCGAGGCCTACCACTTCCAGGTCGCTCACGAGCAGACCATCTCCAAGTACTTTCCCAACAACGTGCTGATCTGGGATCGCAGCAACGATCACATGCGGATCACCTTCCCCAAGCTGACCATCGCCGAGCTGGCGGACAAGCCGGAGGAGGAACGACGGTTGGTCGACCACGCCAACGTCGTCTACAACTTCACCCCGAACACCGCTTTCATCCACGAGAAGGACCACATCGTCTGGCTGCGCACCCGGCCGATCGCCGTCGACCGCAGCGAGACGACCCTTCGCTTCCTGGTGCCGACGCACCCGGACACCTGGGATGAGCAGCAGCGTAAGTACTGGCGCGTCAACTTCGACCTGACCGACCGCACCCTGGTCGAGGACTTCACCCTCAATCAGAGCAGCCAGCGGGCGATCGCGTCGGGCGCCAACGAGGTCTTCCGTTTCGGCCGGTTCGAGGCCGCCCTGGCCGATTTCAACGCGATGATCGAGTCGAAGCTGGGCTGACCGCTAGCGGGGCACGGCTCCGAAGATGACCCGTCGCCGGCTGAACTCCATCGCTCGGGCTACGATGGCGTCGCCTCGGGTGAACATCGAGAACGGCGCCTCCGGGTCCGAGTCGGCCAATCGAGAGAAGGCGGCGCCCGAATAGGCCAGCGCTTGGCAGCCCGGAGTGTCGAGTTCCGCGATCCAGCTTTCCAGCCTCGATGCCGAGTGGTTCGAAGCGGCGACTGCGGCCCAGCAGAGATGGCTCGATCCCCGCGCCCCGAGGCCGGCCAGCACCCCGTTGAGGAGTTCGGCGTCCGGTAGTTCGCCGGCCGTGACGCGGGAACGAACCAGCAGTTCTACCGAGCCCTCCCGGTTCCGGCCGATCGTTCGCGCTATCTCGACGGCGGCATCGTAGCGGCCGGCCTCAACCAGCCCCGCGACCAGAGCGTGGGCAGCCCCGGCCTGAATGTGGGGGTTCTCGATCCGGTCGACCAGCGCCCGCGCCCGCTGGGTGTCCCCCGCGCGGGCTGCGGCAACGCACACTTCTTCCAACGCGCGTTGATGATGAGCCTGGCCTTCCTCATCGACCATCTGGTCGGCCGCGTTGCTCGCCTGCTCGAGTTGCCCGTTCTTCAGGTGATGCTCGAGGATCGCCTTCCACGATGGGTTGCCCGCACCAGATTCCCCGGCCCGGGAGGCGCTCTCTTCCGCGCCTTCGATGTCTCCGGCCTTTAGCTGTTCTTCGGTCAGAAAGCGCCAGGCCTTCGCCGCGTGGAACGGCTCCGAGATCTCGCTACACGCGGTCCGGGCGGCCTCCGTCAGCTTGGAGTACGGCTCCGTTCCGGCGTCGAGCCGCGCGGCGCTTCTTGCCAGCGATTCGACGCGAACCGACAGGTCATCGAGTTGCCGTGCGCTGCGAATCGCCGCCTCAGGGTCGCCGGCAACCGCGTAGGCCACGGGAAGCTCGGCCAGGGCGCGCTGCCTTTCCTCTGAGGCTGCTTCCCGGATCATGTCCGCCAGTTTCTTCACCATATCCGGTGAGCCCATGGTTGCGTGGAACCCCGCGAGCAGGGCGAGAGCGTTGTCCCGTCTCCTTCCCGTTCCAGGTCCGAGCACGGCATCCAGCGATCGTTCGGCGTAGGCCGCGGCTTTCGTGCGGTCTCCGCGCTCCATGTAACGCCGAGCGAACCGCCAGTAGCGCTCGGCCTGCCGGGTTGGGTCTTCCGCGTGCTCATGGTGGGTTGCGAGCCAGTCATATTCCTGGAGTTGCCAGGCGACGGATTCCCACCATCGTTCCGTCTTCGACTCGGTTCGTTGGAAGACGGCTCTGGCTTCCTCGAGTGCTCCCGTGCCTGCCAGCAACATCGTGAGTTGTGCCGCGCAGGGCTCGGGCACCTCGTCACCTAGTTTCTTCAGGAACTCGATCGTTCCCTTCCGCTCATTCGGGAGCGGTCGAATCCGACGGCAAGCCTCGGCGGAGATGCCGATCGTGCGATGCAGATCCGCGGCGGTTTGCCACGCCCCTTCCAGTAAGAGCAGCTCACTGAGCATCTTCTCTGCCGATGCTCGCTTTTCCGGTCGGATGCGCTCCAGTTCGCGGCGTGCTGCTTCCGTATCCCCGTTGTCCAGCTTGCGCCACACCGTTCCGAGCCGGAAGTGCAGAAGATCCGAATCTTCGAGGGTTTTGCCAAGCGCCGAGTCGTCGAAGTGGTAGCCGAGCCGCACGTACAGATCCAGCGTTCGTTGGTGCGGCTCGAGGTCGAGGGCGTAGGCGATCGCGGTTTCGGCCTCTCCCCTCGCGGCGAGGGCGCCGAAGAGCGCCTCGTGGACCTCGCGCAGCCGGTAGCGCAGCTCCGGAGGGAGCGGGGCGTTGGGGGATCCGTTCCTCTCCGGGAACGTCAGGTGCCGGCGGGTCGCGTCCCCGTCGCCGAGCCTGGCGTATGCCAACGACTGCAGCAGGGCAAACTCCTGTTTCAGATGACGGTTGCGCTCGCCGCTCGCGCTCATGTCATGGCCCAACCGGTCCGCCTCGGCCAGCCAGCGGCGTGTGTCCTCGTCGGATGGCGCGCAGGAGAGGAACCTCGCCAGGGCCAGCGCGATCAAGAGGCTGCGATGCATGGGCGATCTCCTTCGCCACGCGCCGGTGCCGCGCCCCGGGCGTGATGCTCCCGCCATTCTAGTCGAGTCAGGGGGCGGCGGGTTCAGGCGCCGGCCTCATCCGGACCGGCACAGTTGGCGGCAACGGTCGAAGCGCACCTTTCGGTGCACGCACCCCGAGCTATCGTCGAGGTGGAGGACCGCATGGACCGATCCACACGCCGTGCATCGTCGACCGGTTTCGCCGTCAACGGGGCGGCGGCCGGCGCCGTTCTGTTGTGGGGCGGCACGGCGGTGGCCAACAAGTTCGCCGTCGCCGAGATGGATGCGCTGATGGCCGGGGTGCTGCGATCGGCGCTGGCCGGTTTGATCGCCGCCACGATCGCGCTCCTGGCACGGCTTCCGCGGCCCCGAACCGCGGGGCAGCTGCGTCTCCTGCTGTTCTCGGGGCTCGCGAGCTTTGCCGCGTGGCCGATGCTGATGAGCCTCGGACTGGGGCGCACCACCGCCAATCACGCCGGCCTGATCATGGCCACCCTTCCGGTGTTGACCGGGCTGATCGGCGCCCTGGTCGAGGGGCGCCGCCTGCGGTTCCGCTGGTGGCTCGGCTGCCTGGTCGCCCTGGGCGGGACCGCCGCGTTGATTCTCTGGCGTACTCCCACCGGTAGCGGTACTCAGGGGCCCAGCCTCGCCGGAGACTTGATCGTTCTCGGCGGAACCCTGATCTGTGCCTGCGGCTACGTCGCCGGCGGGCGGCTCTCCGCCTCGATCGGTGCCTGGTCCACCACATTCTGGGGCCTGACCGCGGCGCTGACGGTCCTGGTGCCGGCGCTGGCGATGCTGGGTCCGAAGGTCGACTGGAGCGCGGTGGGCCCCGTCGGCTGGAGTGCCATCGCCTACATGACCCTGCTGTCCTCCCTGGTGGGTTACGCCGCCTGGTTCTGGGCGCTGGGCAGGGGAGGCGTGGCCCGCATCGCGGCCTGGCAGTTCCTGCAGCCGGTGCTCACCGTCCTGTTCGCCGCCTGGCTCCTCGGTGAGGCGATCACGCTGCCCCTGGTGCTGGCGGCACTGGCGATTCTCCTGGGTACGGCCATGGCCCGCCGCTGGAGCCTCTAGCCCCTCGAATTTTCCGGTTCCCTACCCGTTACGACCAGGCGGCCACCGGTCAGGACCCTGTGTCGGGCGGAGAACGCCCGCCGAGGATCGCCGGGCCTGCCCCTACCCGGTCTCGGCACACCAGGGAGCAGCAAGATGATTCGAACGGCCTCAATCCTCCTCATTTCGATCGCCGCGGCGTTGAGTCCCGCTTCCGCCACGGACAAGTGCGGCAACATCTGCGACGAGACCTGGGATCTCGCCGCAAGTCCCTACGTCGGCACCTGCGATGTGGTCGTCCAGGCGGGCTGTTCCCTGACCGTCGATGCCGGGGTCGAGGTTCGCTTCCAGACGGGGTTCGAGCTGCTTGTCGAGGGCACCCTGGCGGTCAACGGAACCGGCCTTTCCCCGGTGACCTTCCGCTCCGATGGGGGCACCCCCGTGGCCGGCGACTGGGACGGGATCCGTTTCGTGCCGGGTTCGTCGGGCAGTTTGGATTGGGTCGATCTGCTCCACGCCGAGCGGGCCGTGCGTACCGACGGCATGACGTTGACCGCCGCCGACATCACCATCAGCGACTCCCGCTACGGCATCACCACCGAGGGGGGCAGTCTGGACGCCGACCGCGTTCAGGCCTCGGCGATCACGACCTACGCCTTCGAGATCGACGGCACGGTCGCGACCCTGGACGACATTACCGCCTCGGCCGGGAACACCGCGGTCTACGCCCTGGGGGGCGCCGATGTGACGATGACCGGTGTCACTGCCGAATCGTCGACCTACGGCCTGTACGCGTTTCGGGATACCGCCGGTCCCACGACGGTGACCGCCAGCGGCTGCACCTTCAGCGGCAACAACTACGGAATCTTCGTCCAGGGAAGCACCAGCGCGTCCTTTGCCGATCCCGTCGTGCAGGTCACCGCTTCCTCGATTCTCAACAACAGTACCTACGACTTCTACAGTCAGTCGTTCAACGACGGCGACCGTGCGATCCTCGATGCCCGGGGGAACTGGTGGGGCACTGTCGACAGTGCCGTCATCGCCGCGAACGTGTATGACCGCCGCCGCGCCAGCAACGCGCCGATGGTCGACTGGTGCGGCTATCTCGACGGGCCGGGGGGCTCCAGCGCGCGCAACGTGCACTGCCCGGACCTCTCGGTATGCGACGAGTCCACGGTCTGGAGCCTGACCGATCAACCCTATCTGTTGACCTCGGATGTGGTGGTCTGTCCCACCGGATCTCTACAGCTCGATCCGGGAATCCAGGTGTTGGCCGTCCCCGAAGCGACCCGCGGTCCGGAGATCGAGGCTCAGGGACAGCTGACCGTCGCCGGTTCTTCCGGTTTGCCCGTGTCGCTCGGCTCCGACGCATCGTCGCCTGCGGCCCGCGACTGGCAGGGGCTGGATTTCGTCGCCGGCTCGAGCGGCTCGGTGAGCCACGCAGCGATCTCCCATGCCGTCGACGGCGTGCGGGCCGATGGGGTGACGCTGACCGTGGCCGACGTGACGATCGGCGATTCGACCAACGGGGTCTACGCCGTGGGCGGCGTACTGGACGCCGACCGGGTCGATACCACCGGGATCAGCACCTACAGCTTCCGCCTCGACGGATCGAGCGCCACGCTGGACCAGATCAGCACCAGCGGCGGCAACTCCGGGGTGTTTGCCGAAGGCGCCGCGACGGTGACCATCAACGGCCTGACCGCGCAATCGGCGACGTACGGCATCTATGCCTTCCGGGATACGGCGGGGCCGACGGTGGTGGATGTCACGAACTCCAGCCTGACCGGCAACAACTACGGCATGTTCATCCAGGGCTCGACCAGCGCCTCCTTCGCCAACCCGCAGGTGACGGTCAACGCCTCGTCCCTCTTCGGCAACAGCACCTACGACTACTACGTCCAGTCATTCAACAACGCCGGCGAGACGGTGCTCGACGCCGGCGGCAACTGGTGGGGCAGCGCCGACGCCGGTGTCATCGCGGCCAACATCTACGACCGCCGCCGTTCGTCCAACGCACCGTTGGCCGACTGGTGTGCGTTCCTCGACGCGCCGGGTGGCGGTGTCGCCCGCGACACCTATTGCCCCGACCTCTCGATCTGCGATGAGGCGGTGACCTGGAACCAGATCGACCGTCCCTACCTGCTGACCTCCGATGTGGTGATCTGTCCGACCGGTTCGCTGCAGCTTGATCCGGGGGTGCAGGTGCTCGCCGTGCCTCTGGACAACAACGGGCCCGAGATCACCGTGCTGGGCCACCTGGACGTGGTGGGCGCGCCGGGGAGCCCCGCCACGCTGCGTTCCGATGCGACCACGCCGACGGCGGGGAACTGGCAGGGGCTGAACTTTGCCGCCGGGTCCACCGGGTCGTTGAGCGAAGTGGTGATCTCCGAGGCGCAGAACGGCGTGCGCGTCGACGGGGTGACCCTCGCGGTGAGCGATGTGCAGATCACCGAATCGGACAACGGCATCTACAGCAGCGGCGGTTCGCTGGATATCGACCGGGTCGAGACCAGCGCGATCACGACCTACGGCTTCCGCCTGGACGGCACCACGGCGACCCTCGATGAGGTCCGCACCAGCGGCGGCAATTCCGGCGTCTTCGCCGAGGGCGCGGCCGCGGTGACCATCGACGATCTGACGGCTCAGTCGGCGACCTACGGCGTCTACGCCTTTCGGGATACCGCGGGGCCGACGACGGTGGGGATCACCAACTCCACCCTGACCGGCAACAGCTACGGGGTCTTCGTGCAGGGCTCGACCAGCGCTTCGTTTGCCAACCCCCAGGTCACGATCAGCGGGTCGTCACTCTTCGGCAACGGGACCTATGACTACTACGCCCAGTCCTTCAATAACGCCGACCGTACCGTGCTCGACGCCGCGGGCAACTGGTGGGGCAGTGTCGATACCTCGACGATCGCCGCCAACGTGTACGATCACCGGCGCTCGGCCAACGCGCCGATGGTGGACTGGTGCGGTTTTCTCGATGGAGAAGGTGGCGCCTCCGCTCGCGCCGTGATCTGTCCGGACCTGGCGGTCTGCGACGAATCGATCAGCTGGAACCAGACTGCCCAGCCGTACCTGCTGACCTCCGACGTGGTGGTGTGTCCGACCGGATCGCTTCAGGTCGATCCCGGTGTGCAGGTGCTCGCGGTGGCGGCGGCTCAGGGAGCCGAGATTCGGGCTCAGGGCACGTTGACCGTGGCGGGGACGGAGCCAGCGCCCGCGCTCTTTGATTCCGATGCGGCGGTTCCGGTGACCGGCGGCTGGGATGGGCTGTTCTTCGAGTCGAGCTCCAGCGGCTCCGTGGCCTGGGCCGAGCTGACCCACGCCAAGACCGCGATTCGTGCCGACGACATGGATCTGGTTCTCGATCAGGTCCGCGTGGCGGACTCCGACGACGGGGTTCACGTCACGGGCGGAAGCCTGGACGCGGACAAGGTGCATCTCAGCGGGATCGGGACCTACGGGTTCGAGCTGGACGAGACCGTCGCGACCCTCGAGGACATCACGACCCGCGACGGCAATACCGGCGTGTACGCCCTGGGCGCGGCGTCGGTGACGCTTCGGCGGGTCGATCTGGGCGCGGCGACCTACGGGCTCTACGCCTTCCGCGATACGGCGGGCCCGACCACGGTCAACGCCACCGACTCCCGCTTCGTCGGCAACAGCTACGGGGTTTACGTGCAGGGCTCGACCAGTACCTCCTTTGACAATCCGATCGTGCGGCTGAACGCCTCCTCGATCTACGACAACGCGAACTACGACTACTACGCCCAGACCTTCAACAACGCCGACGCCACGCTGTTGTGGGCGACCGACTGCTGGTGGGGCACCGAGGACGAGGAGCTGATCGCCCAGGCGATCTACGATCGCGACGAGTCGACCTCGAGCCCGCAGGTTCGTTTCAAGGCGTTCGGGGACAGCTGTGAGCCGGCTCTCGGGCGGGATCGCGACCGGGACGGCGTCGGGGACTTCGAGGACAACTGTCCCGTCGCTTCGAACGCCGGTCAGCTGGACAGCGACGGCGATGGGATGGGCGACTCCTGCGATCCTGACCCGGTCCTTGCGCCGCTAGCCGCCTGCGATGGGATCAACGACGCGATGGACGGGTACGTGGATGGCGACGGGGACGGCTGGGGGGACCCCTGCGACTTCCAGCCGACCCGGCTGGACGCTTATCCGGGCGCCCCGGAACTCTGCGATGCCCGGGACAACGACGGTGACGGGCTATTCGGCCTGGACGAGGAGGCCGACGAGGACGCCGACCTGGCGGTGCTCTGCGGCGACTGTGACGACACCGAGCCGTTGCGCTTCCCCTGTGCCTGTGAGCGTTGCGACAACCTGATCGACGACAACTGTGACAACCTGTCGGACCTGGATGACGCGACCTGTAACAACCGGGCCTACTGCGTGCTGCTTGCCGGCGGTCCGGGCGGACCGACCCTGACGGTGGCCAAGGGCTCCTGCGGAGGAGCCAACGTGGCCGGCCCCTACGACGTGATTCGCGGCTTCACCGGAAACCTGGCCTTTTCCGGCGGCTCGGTGGATCTGGGAGCGGCGGCGTGTGTTGCCGGCGGGCTGGCGCTGGACCGGACCGACGACATTGCCCTCGATGCCAACCCGCAATGCAACGAGGGCAGCTCCTTCTGGCTGGCCCGGGACAGCGGAGCCGCCGACTTCGGCTCAGCGTCGAGCGGCGAGAGCCGGGACATCACCGACCCGGATCCGGTTTGTCCGTAGCCAGCAGTCGCGCCTTGACCGTGCGGCGATCGATACCCAGCCGCCGGGCCGCGGCCTGATAGCTCCCGGTTCGAGAGTAGACGTGCTGGATGTAGCGGCGCTCCAGTTCGTCGAGGCTCATCTCCGCCGCTTCAAACTTCGCGCCGGTGTCCGGGGCCGCGACGCTCCGGGGGCGGTAGCTGCCGCGGATCATCACGTTACGCACGCATTGCTCCAGTTCACGCACGTTGCCCGGCCAGGTGTAGTCGTGGCCGATGGACGTGTGGATGAAGTCC
>CAZBZH010000040.1:0-14600 GCA_964496265.1 uncultured Acidobacteriota bacterium
TGCCGCTCAACATCGTCGCCGCCGAGATTCCGAGCAAGTTGACCGGCGAGCTTCCGCAAGTTCTCGACACCGCCGCGCCCGATGAACTGATCCCGGTCAGCATCATCCTCGGCGACCAACTGGCCGGCGATCGCCTGCGTTCGCTTGCCGACGGCATCACCGATCCTGCCGAGCGGCGCTTCCGCCTGGTCGGCGCGCTCAAGCAACACGCCGACGCGACTCAGGGACGGGTGCGCGAACTGGTGTCCCAGGCAAAACGGGACGGCCGCGCGCGAAACATCCAACTGCTGTGGATCGGCAACATCGTCGCCGCGGAACTGACCGCGAGCGATATCCGTCGCCTGACCCGCTTCGACGAGGTCGCGCGGATCAACTGGGCGCCCAAGGTCGACGTGTTCGTCGAGCGTCCGGTGTTCATGGAACCGGACCGCACCTTCTTCGACGATCCGGTCGAGCCCTCCGAGATCGAGTGCGGTACCGACCTGATGGGTGCCCCCCAGGTGTGGGACGAGTTCTCCAACACCGGAGAGGGTGCCGTGATCGCGGTGATCGACTCGGGCGTCTGCTGGACCCACCCCGACATCGCCAACCAGGTCTGGGTCAACCCGGGCGAGGATCTCGACGGCGACGGCGTCGTGATGGACCCCGACGATGAGAACGGAATCGACGACGACGGCAACGGCCTGATCGACGATCTGGTCGGCTGGGACTTCGACCAGGGGGACAACCGCCCCAGCGACGACAACTCCCACGGCTCCCATTGCGCCGGCACCGTGGCCGGCGACGGGGCCAGCGGCACCCAGGCGGGCATGGCCCCCGATGCGGAGATCATGATCATCCGCGTCGGCCTCAGCTTCTCCGACGAGCCGGACGTGTGGAACGCCATGCAGTACGCCGCCGAGAACGGCGCCGACGCCATCTCGATGAGCCTGGGCTGGCCCCACGGCAACAACCCGGACCGCGCCACCTGGCGGATCAACAGTGAGAACACCATCGACCTGGGAACGGCGATGGTCGTCGCGGCGGGCAACGAAGGGGGCGGCAACGATCCGGACAATGTCCGGACCCCGGGCGACGTTCCCCGGATCATTACGGTCGGCGCCACCGACTGCAACGAGAACGCCGCCTCGTTCACCAGCCGCGGGCCGGTGACCTGGCAGGATGTCCCCGAGTTCGGCGACCACCCCTACCCGCCGGGATTGATCAAGCCGGACGTTTCCGCGCCGGGTGTCAGCACCAAGAGCCACAACATCTGCTCCGGCTACAGCCTGAAGTCCGGCACCTCGATGGCGACGCCCCACGTCGCCGGCGCCGTAGCCTTGATGCTGTCCGCCAACCCCGGCCTGACCCACGACGACATCAAGTTCATCCTCGAGGACTCGTCCATCGATCTGGGCGCGCCGGGCAAGGACAACACCTTCGGCACCGGCCGGGTCGACGCCTACGAGGCGGTGCTGCGCAGCCAGACCTCCGACGGGTTGATGGCGATCAAGCAGCTGGCGGCCTCATGCTCCGGCACCCTGAACCTGACGGTGTCGGACACCGACATGCGGGGCACCGGTTCGATGACCATCGAACTCTCCTCGGATAGCGAGACCACTCCCGAGATCATCACGCTGCTGGAAACCAGCGCCACCTCCGGCGTCTTCCGCGGCACCGTGACCACCGACGGCGGCGCGCCGGCCAGCGACGGGCTGCTGCAGGTCTCCCACGGCGACACCATGACCGCCACCTACATCGACGCCGACGACGGCGACGGCGGCATCGACGTACCGAAGGTGGACACCGCCGCGGCCGACTGCGTCGGCCCGCTGATCAGCAACGTCCACACCGACGACATCAGCACCAACAGCGCCACGATCCGCTGGACCACCGACGAGGCCAGCGACAGCTTCGTGCGCTACGGCGAGACCGTCCCGCCGACGATCGAGGCCAGCTCGGCCGCCGACGTGACCGACCACGCCGTGACGGTCACCGGGCTGCAGGAGTGCACGATCTACTACTTCGAGGTATCCAGCGCCGACCCCTACGAGAACGCCGAGGGGGATGACAACGGCGGCCAGTACTTCTTCTTCGAGACCTACGGCGACTTCGGCAACGGGCCGCAGCCCTGCCACGCCGGCCAGATCGACGTGCTGTCCAGCGCCTACGCCTGTAGCGCCACCGCCGCGATCGAACTGGTCGATCTCGACCTCAACGGCGACTCGAACAACGCCGACTCGATCATGGTCGAGGTCACCTCGACCAGCGAAACCCAACCCGAGGCGGTGCTGCTGACCGAGACCGGACCCAACACCTCGGTGTTCAGCGGTTCGATCGTGCTGGCTACCGGCGGCGCGACCAGTGACGGCATCCTGCAGGTGCAAGGCGGCGACGTGTTGACCGCGACCTACGTCGACGGCGACGTGGGTACCGGCGCACCGGGGATCTCCTTCGACACCGCGAGCATCGACTGCGCGGGGCCGCAGATCACCAACCTGCACGTCACCGACATCACCGACCAGCGGATGACCGTGCGCTTCGACACCGACGAACCGGGGGACACCCTGGTCGAGTGGGGTCCGACCCCGGCCCTGGGTCAGGCCTGGAGCTCCAGTTCCGACGTGACCCAGCACAGCGCCGTGCTGAACCAGCTCGAGATGTGCCAGTCCTTCTACCTCCGGGTGACCAGCACCGACATCCACGGCAACGTGGCGGTCGCCGACCTGGGCGGCTCGGCGGTACCGGTTCACACCTGGGATATCCCCGGGCTGTACTACCGGGAGACCTTCGAGAACGGCGCCGGCGGCTGGACCCTCGGCGGCGAATGGGAGATCGGAGCGCCTCAGGGCCAGGGTGGCTCGTCCGGCGGCAGCGATCCCAGCGACGCCTACAACAACCAGGGCATCCTGGGCCACGACCTGAGCGGACAGGGTGGTTTCGGCGGCGACTACGAACCGGATATCAACGAGCAGGCCAGTTCGCCGCTACTCGACGGCACCAGCTGGACCAACACCAAGCTGCTCTACCGCCGTCAACTGCGGGTCCACCAGAATGACTCGGCCCGGGTGCTGCTGTTCTACAACGGTACCGGCCAGATCATCTTCCGCAGCACCGGCGACACCTACAACGAATCGAGCTACCAGCTGGTCGAGGCGGATGTCGGCATCTTCGTCGACGGGCAGCCGGGGGTGCAGCTGCAGTTCACCCAGGTCTCCGACGAGTCGCTGCAGTACGGCGGCTGGAACGTCGACGACATCATCTTCAAGGATGGAACGCTTCCGGACTTCGCCGCCTGCGGCAGCTGCGGTGCCGAACCGAGCTTCGCCGGCGCCACCTCGGCCTTCGATAATGACGCCTGCGGCGCCGACGGCGTGACCGTCGGTTGGGAGCCGGCGATCTCCTGGGGTAGCGGCGCGACCGGAACCTACGCGCTGTACCGGGGCGAAACCCCGGACTTCACGCCGGGACCGGGCAACCTGGTCGCCTCGGGCCTGACCGGCACCTCGCACAACGACCTGAGTGCTCCCACCGACCGGGACCTCTACTACGTGGTGCGGGCCGAGACCGACGAGACCTGCGGCGGCGGCCCGGCCAACGGCGGCGCCATGGACCAGAACCTGGTGCGGATGCATGCCGACGAGACCACCTCGCGGCCGCTACCGGACGCCGTGGACAGTCTGCAGCTGACCATGATCAACCGCGCCCACGTGCGGCTGAGCTGGCAGTCCGCGGGAGGCGCCGCCTCCTACCGGATCTACCGTTCGGAATCGGCGGAGAACGGCTTCGAACTCCAGGACGACGTCGACGGCCTGCTGTTCGAGGACCTCAACCAGGCCGGCGATGCCCGCAGCTACTTCTACCTGGTCGAGAGCGCCAACGCCTGCGGAGACGAACTCCCCTAGGCGCCCGGCCGAAGACCGCGTTACCATCACGCCCTCCGTCGACTGTTTCGGCGGAGGGCGTTTGCTTGCCGGGACGCCGGCTCCGCGGGTCACCCGGGCCGGCATCGGTGCTTCTTCAGGAGATCATCACGTGCGTTTCCGTACCGCCCTGCTGCTGGCCCTGCTGATCGGCGCCTTCGCGCCGGTCCAGACCTCCGCCCAGACCTTCGACGAGGACCAGCTCGGCGCCTGGTACATGTACTTCTGGAATACCACCGTGGGCGACGGGCCCTGGGGCTTTCAGGGGGACGCCCAGTACCGCAACTGGGATCTGGGCGGAGATCTGGAACAGCTACTGTTGCGGGGCGGCCTGACCTACCGGCCGGAGAACTCCAAGGCGCTGCTGACCTTCGGCTACGCCAACATCACCACCGGCCGCTTCGGTCCCAGCGATAGCACGACCGGTGAGGACCGCACCTACTTCGAAGCGCTTTTGCCCCACAAGGTCGCCCGGCGATTGAACCTGCGGCACCGCTTCCGCTTCGAACAGCGCTGGGTCGAGGACCAGGACTTCCGCACCCGCTACCGCTACGCCATCTTCGCCGACATTGCCCTGGGCGCCGATGCCACCATCGCGCCCGGCGACTGGTATCTGGCCTTCTACAACGAGATCTTCGTCAACGGCCAGCGGGGTATCGGCGACGGCCGGATGGTCGAGTACTTCGACCGCAACCGGCTCTACGGCGCCGTGGGCACCGTGCTGCGCAACGGGATGAAGATCCAGGGCGGCTACATGCACCAGGCCACCGACAACGTGGGCAAGGGCCAGATCCAGCTCAGCCTGCACCACAACTTCTAGCCGGTTCCCGGGGCAAAAAGCGGGCCCCGACACTTTTCCAGGCATCCCGATGAGGAATTCCGGGGGTTCTCTGCGTCTGCCTTTCGTCGACGGCAAAAGTGCTCGTCGCGGAGAAGGAAGACGCCATGAAACGCCTCACCTGGACCCTTGCCCTGATGACCCTGCTCTTGCCCGGCGCCGGCCTGTGGGCCGACGACGCCGGCTGGTACCTGGGCGGACACCTCGGATACGCCGACGCCGGCTACAGCGGTGCGCTGGATACCAGCTCGACCACCAACCCCTTCGAGGATCCCGGCCGATTGGACCTCTCCGGCGCGGTCGCCGGCTTTCAGGTGGGCTTTGCCGCCACCCGGGGGACCCTGCTCTGGGGTGGGGAACTCGACCTCTCGATCGGCGACCTGGAGGACAGCGACGCCGCCGCCCAGCCCGATGCCACGGCACCGGGGCCCGCTTCCGACACCATCACCGGTGAGATCGAGCGGCTGTCCAGCCTGCGCGGCCGCCTGGGCTACGCCGGCGAGAATGTGACCTTCTACGGAACTCTCGGTTTTGCCTTCGCCGAGGCGGATTTCAGCATGTTCGACGACGAATCCCTGGCCACCGGCAGCCTGTCCTTCGACGGGCAAGGGTTCGTCGCCGGGGTCGGCCTGGAGGGCGCTCTGGGAGATCGCTGGCTGTGGCGGGTCGAGGCGCTGCACTACGGCTTCGACGAGACCGAGTCCGGCGCGACCCTGACCCAGGACAACGATCCCGGCGATCAGGTGACCTTCGACGACGTCCAGGTGCTGCGTTTCGGCGCCAGCTTCCGTTTCGGCAACTAATCCCCATCGGGATACATCGCGTTACCGGTTTTTCCGGCGGATGACGCCTTTACAAGTACACCGACCGACTCATGCCACGAGTCAAAGCTAGTCAGAGGGGGCTCCCCGGGTGGAACCGAGGGGGAGCCCGGTGGACGGGGCCGCGAGCAAGGGCAACGCTCGCGGCCCATTTTTTTTTGGTCCACGGGCGGTTCGAGCTTCTAGCGAACCTCGAAACAACTCTCGGTTGCCGTGCGGTTCCCGCTGACCTCACGAGCCAGCACCTCGACCTTGATCTCATCGCCGGACTCGAACAACCCCTCGGGCAGACGCAGTGAGGTGGTATCCCCCGAGAGCAGGAAGTGCATCACCAGTTCCGGCTCCTCCCGCTCCAACGCCACCTCGTAGGATTCGATCTCGATCGGTTCGTTGGTTCGCCCGAGATCGGGGTGAGACAACGTCACCGCGTCCCAGGTCAGGTCGACCGGGTCCGAGACGACCGGCCGCGGCCCTTCGTCACAATCCATCGGCACCCGCATGCCGTTGACGGCGATGTTGCTCGGGGGCGCCGGCACCAGATGGGTCACCGTCGAATCGCTTTCCATCTCGAGCCCCTCGACGGTCACGCCGCTGATCTCCCACTCCCCTTCGGGGAAGCGGCGGAAGAACACACGCGGATCGAGCTCGTCAAAGGTCGGCTCGGCGCTCTCGAAGCGGAACTCGCTGAGGCCCTGCTTGCGCAGGTTGGATTTCAACGCGACCTTCAGCTTCTGGTAGTCGTTGGGCCCCTCGATCTCCAGGATCTTCCACGGCCCGCCGTCGATCTCGGCGTGGATGCCCAGATCGCCGTCGGTGTTGTTCAGCTCGAAGAAGATCCGCGCCACGTCGAACTCGATCTCATCTTCCGGATCGCCCCCGTCGGCCAGGGCCGGGCCGGCGACGACCAGCGCCGCAACGAGCACGCCAAGCAACGTTCTCCAGATGTCGTCTCGCTTCATCTCGCATACCTCCTGATTCTCGGTTCCGGATCGGCGACGCCCGGAGTGGCGACGCCCTGACAGCCCGTAGGAGGGAGGCGATGGCGGGGATCCTTCGCGAGCGTCCCCCGTTGCCGTCGCGGGGGATGCGGGGCGCCGGCTAGAAGCTGATGCGTAGCGAGAACGAGGGGGTGATGCCGAGCCAGGTATCGACGTCGCGGATCAGGAACGCATTGCCCGAGCCGTCGAAACCGAGCTCGATCTCGTCGACACAGCAGACGTTCTGCCGGTCGGCGAGGTTGAGCACCTCGACCTCGAAACTCAGATCGGTCTCCCCCACGCTCAGGGCGTACGCCACCTTGCCGTCGAGCCGCACATAGGTCGGATGACGGATCGAGTTGCGCGGTCCGAGAAGGAGTTCCGACTCGCCGGCAACCTGCACCACCTCGGCCGGAATCGTCGGCCAGCCGCTGTGGGCCGTCCCCGTGAGCGCCACCGACCAGGGACCCCGCTGCCGTGCCAGCGCCAGCTTGAAGGCGTGAGGCTGGTCCTGGCTGCGCGGCACGTCGCGGCCGGCGATACGATCCCGGCTGCGCGACCAGGCGTAGCTCAGCCACCAGCTCCACGAGCGATTCGAGGGCGCCTGAAGCGACAGCTCTACCCCTTCGGCCCGGGCGCTCTCCGGTGCGATCAGGCTGCGGTCGCTCTCGGTCTCGGGAAACAGCTCCAGCGGGTTGAACACGTTCTCGAAGCGGGGCTGCACATCGGTGATCCGGCGCCGGTAGGCGTCGGCGCGAAACTGCATGCCGTTGGACCAGCCGCGCCGGTAGCTCAGATCGATCTGCACCGACCTCTCGGGCGCCAAGAAGGTGGTCTGTCCATCCTTCAGCGGCAGCTCGTAGATGCGTTGAGATTGAAAGTAGTGCCCGAAGGCGACCCGAAGTTCCTGGGCTCCCTTGCGCCAGACGCCGTTGAGCCTCGGGCTCCACTGGGCCGCCCCGGCATAGGTTTGATCGTCCCAACGCATGCCCAGCTCGAGGGCGAGACTCGGAGATACGGAAGCCCGGTGAGAAAGGTAGGCGCTCAGCGCCGTGCCGTCGGGGTCCAGCACGAACTGCCTGCCCGCTGTGGGGAGTTCCGACGTGTAGCGATAGCGCGCATCGAGGGGGCGAATCTCGACACCCCCCTTGGTCAGGTTCTTCGGCGAGGGCTGCCAGCGCATGTCGTGACGTAGACCGTAGAAGCGCACCGTACGCTGATCCCGAACGTGGATCGGGTCGTCCTCGGGCTCGGAGATGCCCTCTCGTAGGCGCCGCAGCTCACCGGCGGAGAACACCGTCTCGCTGAACAACCGCTCGGACCAGCGGGTCCACGAACGGATCCAGGCGTACAGGCTCTCGTTGTCGGAACGCACTTCTTCGTTGCCGTCGGGTTCAACCGCATCGATGGTGTCCTCGGCGTAGAGCAGATGAGCCGACAGGTAGGTCGACGAGGACAGGTGCGTGCTGTAGCGCAGGTAGGCGTCGGAGAACTTCGGATCGAGCTCGTCATCTCCCAGCTCGGTGCTCTCCCGGATCGCGTCGGGGTACCAGCGCCGGGCCGACACCGAGAGGCTGCCCGCCGAGAGCGGCGTGGCGTGGGAGATTGCCGAGTTGAGCGTCCCCAGGCGAAACCGCGTCTGTGCGGCATCCAACGGCTGAAGGGTATCCACGGCGATAAAGCCGCCGTGGCGGTCGCCGAACTCGGCCGGGAAGCCGCCGGCCAACACGTCGACCGACTCGACCCCGTTGCTGTCGATGAAGCTGAACGGGCTCTGAAAGTCCGCCAGGTGAAACGGCTCGTAGAGCTCCAGGCCGTCGAGCACGAAGGCGACGTCCGCTGCCTCGCTACCCCGGATGCTCAGCGCGGCGGAGTTATCCGGCGCGGCGATACCGGGCACCGAGCCCAGGACCCGGGTCAGGTCGCCGCCGTAGGAAGGGACGACGCCGACCTGCTCCCGTTCCAGGCGGAAGGCGCCGTCCGCGGCGGACGAGACCAGCGAGTGTTCTCCGGGCGTGACCGTGATCTCGGCGGCGAAACGCGGCAGGGGCACGAGGTTCATGGCGATCGGATCGCCGTCCTGTTCGGCGCGAACCGGGAGGATCTCGCGCGGCGTGAACCCGACCGCCTCGATGCGCAGCCGGTAGAGACGGCCGTCGAGCCCGTCGAAGCGGAAGGAGCCGTCGGGACGGGCGCGGGTCTCCAGGGTCCGGCCATCCTGCAGGTAAGCGGCAACCAGGGATACCCGGGCGCCGGCGACCGGCCGCTTGCGTCCCGTCGAGAAGACCCGGCCCGCCAGCGCGCGATCCCGCGAAGCGCGCACCACCAGCCAGCTCCCACCCGCGGGTGCCGGCTGCAGATCGAGCCCGGCATCGGCGAGCATCCGGCGCAGGCGTTCCAGCGGTTCTCCAGGCGGAGGTTCGCCGGGAATCAAGTAGTCCGCCGGCACCAACGCGCTACTGAAGTTGAGCGGGTGCCCGTTGCGGCCGAACTGCTCCAACACGTCGGCGAGCGCTCTGCCGGCGAAGGACTCCCCCGGCTCGAGGGAGGCGGGTGCGGCCGCGCGCAACCCATCGGCGCCGAGCAGGACGCAACAACCGAACGACAGAGCCAACAGGCACAGCGATCCCGCCCCGCGCAACAGCGCGAGATTCCGGCATCTCGACGGTCGACGATTCGCGTTCACGGCCCTTGCGCGTTACTCCTCGAATGGGCGGTCGTTATCGCGGTAGATCCTCAGTTTGCCGGCCTCGATCCGATGGCTCATGCCGCAGGTCGCCAGGACCGAAGCGAGGCCGTCTCCGAGGGACATACCCTCGACCGATCCGCTCAGGTCGATGGTCTCCGCTTCGGCAGCCATGGTGCCGTCCTCGTACGCGAGTTCGAGTCCCAACTCCCCGGCCGCATGTCCGAGGAACTCGGCGAGGGGGCGGCCGTCGATGGGGAAGGTTGCCGCCAGGGGCAGGCTCCAGGCCCAGGCAGGATCGTCGGGGGCAATGCCGCCGGTGACGACCCGCTCTCCCTCGATGTCGACCCGTTGGCCGGCTTCGAGTCTCAGGGTCTCGCCGGCATGCACGTCGACGCGCCCCTCGCGGACCCGCACCGACAGTCTTTGCTGCGACATGCGCACCTCGTAGCGCGTTCCGATCTCCTCGATGCGTCCCAACGGCGTTTCGATCGAGACCCTGGCCGCGCCCGCGGAGTCGGCGGCGTGACGCCCGGACACGACGTAGACCGCGCCTCGCTCGAGGTACAACCGGCCGCGTTTCGCCAACCGCAGGGTCGACCGCTGATCGACCCGCACCTCGTGGCCCGAGACCAACGCCAGCGCGAGCTGTTCACCCGCCGCGGTCTCCACCGCCGAGTCGGCGTGAATTCCGGCCCCCACCGAATACTTCGCAGCCCCGTCAGACTGAGCCGAGTGGCTGCGCACCACCCGGGCCAGTTCGACGGTTGCCCCGGGGTTCCACGTGGCGAGCAGCGCGACCGCGGCCAACGCGGCAGCGGCGGCCAGGGCCCCGCCGAGGACGCGGCGGCGACGCCGTTTCGAGACCTCTTGCCTCCACTCGGACCGCAGCTGATGCCGGGCCCGCTCGGCACGATCCCCGGGCACCGCCGGGCGTCCACCGGACATCTCCAGCAACGTGCCCAACGGATCCTCTCCGGCATTGTGGTGTTTCGACGTCATGATCTGCCTCGATCCTACTGCCCGGCCCGGCAGAGTTCGGAGAAGGCCTGACGGAACGCCTGGCGCGCCCGGCTCAGGGTGGATTCGACCGCCTTCTCGCCGATCCCCAGCCGGCCCGCGATCTCCCGCATCGAGATTCCCTCGATGTACTTCCATTCGAGCACCGCCCCGTAGCGGCCCGGCAGGTGGTCCAGCGCCGCGTGAACCCGGCGAATCAGTTCGCTGCGTTCCAGATCGGCATGGGGACCCGCGTCCGACTCGGCCCAGAGGGATTCCAGCGCCGCCCGGATCTCCAGGTCATCCTCGGCCAGCTCCACCGCGTCCGGGGAACGCCGTGACTTGCGGTACCGCGCCGACATCTCGAAGCGGCAGAAGGTGCAGAGCCAGGTGAACAGCGCCGCTTCTCCCCGGTAGGTCGCCAGTTTGCGAATCGCCTGGGAAAGGGCCGCCTGGGCGATCTCCTCGGCGGCGTCCTCGTCTCCACGGGTGCGGCGGAGCACGAAGCGGTAGAGCCGGGGGAAGTACTCATCGAAGAACGCATCGAAGGCACGCTCATCCCCGGCCAGGAGGCGACGTACCAGTTTGCGATCTTCTGACGGCATCGAAGGGTCCTCGTGAGACGAATATAGGGCGCAAACCGCGGTTTCGAGCCCGACATCCGGTATGAGGGCCCCTTTGCCTCGAATCCTTCGCCGAACATGCGTGGCCAGGGGAAAAAGGGGAACCTGCCTTCGAGGGGTCGCGTATCTTGGGGCGAGGAAGGGAGAGCGATGGACCACCGAGACTGCCCCGCATGCCGCCAACGGCTGGTCGAGACCGAGCTGGAAGGTATCCCGCTGGACTACTGCCGCATGTGCGACGTCGGCTTCGCCGACCGCTTCGCCGTGCACACCTGGGTCGAGCAGAAGACCACCGGGATCCATGACGCCGGAAGGCTCGAGGACCTGATGCCCTCGTCGGCCGTCGAGGCCGGGCTTTCCTGCCCCGCCTGTAGCGGCGCCATGCGCCAGGGCGCCGACGACGAGGTCGACCTGGACTTTTGCCCCGACTGCAGCACCGTGCGGATCTCCGTGGAGACCCTGACCCAGATCCGCAAGTGGAAGCGCCGCAACCTGCGCCGCGTCGCCCGCAACATCGGGCGAGAAAGCGCCAAGGACATGATCTTGCGCAACCGGTTCGCGTTCTACTGGACGCCGTTGGCCTGGATCGCCGAACTGGTGTTCCTCTATCGCGAGCACACCCGGGAGCGCCGCAATCAGCGGGAGCTGGAGAAGATCATGCAGCGCACCGAGGCGCGCTGAGCTAGCCGAACAACCAGGTGACCACCACGGTCGCGGTAAGGATCCCGGCAATGTCCGCAGCCAGACAGGGAATCAGGGCCCAGCGGGGGTCCTGCACCCGGATCGCGCCGAAGTAGACCGCCAACACGTAGAAGGTGGTCTCGGTACTGCCCTGATAGGTGCTGACCATGTAGCCGATCAGCGAATCGGCGCCGTGCTCTTGCATGATCTCGGCCGCGATGGCATACGCACCCGAACCAGACAGCGGGCGCAGGATCGCCATGGGGAACGCCTCGGGGGGCATGCCGATGAACGCCGTCACCGGCGCCAGCAGGTCGCTGAGGCTGCCGATCGCCCCGGAGTTACGCAGCATGCCGACGGCAACCAGGATCGTCACCAGGAAGGGGATGATCCGCAATGCGACGTTGAAGCCGTCTTTGGCGCCCTCGACCACCGCGTCGTAGACGTTGACGCCCCGTGCCCAGGGGTAGAGCGCCAGGAAGGAAACGATGGCGGGAAGCGCCCAGACCATCGCGATACGTACCCCTTCGGCCAGGCCCTCGGGGGACTGGGTCACGATGTCGCGCACGATCAACCCGACGAAGACCACCGCATAGAGCAACGCCAGTCCGACCCGCAGCGGCTTGAACGCCGGAGGATCGATGGCGGCCTGGTCGGCTCCGGCCGGGTCGCCGGCGTTCTCGTCGCCCCCCACCGGGCCAGCGGTCGCCGACACCGTCGCTCCGGTATCGGGTGCCTTGGGTCGCAGCAGCTTCGAGATCGAGAGCGCCACGGTGATCCCGATGATCGTCGCGGCGCCGCTAGCCATCAGGGTCGGCAAGAAGATGCCGAAGGGATCTTCCGACCCTACCGACGCCCGCAGCGTCGCCACACCCGACGGCAACAGCGCCAGGCCGGCGGTGTTGATCGCCAGGAAGGTGCACATGGCGTCGGTTGCCCGGCCCTTGTGCGGGTTGAGGGTATCGAGTTGCTCCATCGCCTTGATGCCGAAGGGGGTCGCGGCGTTGGCCAACCCCAACATGTTGGCGGCGATGTTCATAATCATCGCGCTCATCGCCGGGTGCCCGGCCGGGACGCCGGGAAAGACCAACCGCATCACCGGAGAGATCACCCGGGCCAGCGTAGCCATCAGGCCGGCCCGTTCGGCGGCCTTCATCAGCCCCAGGAAGAAGGCCATCGCCCCGACCAGGCCGATGGCGATCGAGACCCCCGACTTGGCACTGTCGAAGATGCCCTTGTTGACCGCCTCGAGCCCGCCGGACCAGCCGGCCAGCAGAAAGGCGACGACGATGAAGATGATGAACAGCGCATTCAGCATGCGCGCTAGCTTATACCGGCGCGGGCGGTTCCGCGCGTGGTGGGCGGAGCTCTACCGCAGCTCGAACGAGATCTGCACCACGTGTTCCAGCGATATCGGACGGCCCATGTGGGTGAGCGGCTCATAGCGCCAGTGGCGCACCACCTCCGCGGCAGCCTCCTCGAAACCGACCCCGGGACGCGTACAGCGCAGAACCTCGACATCCCGAGTGTGCCCATCGGTGTCGATCACGAGTCCGAGGATGACATTCGCGGTAAGCCGCACCTCCCGAGCCCGATCGGGGTAGCAAGGACCGTAGCGGCTCTCACCGATCAGACGAGGCTGGGACACCCCCGGTTCGTCGGCCTTGAGTGGCGGCTCTCTCAGTGGAGAGCGCTCCGGCAGCGGGTCGAGAGCCACCGAGACACGCACGCGGTTCGGCTTCTTGAGAATTTCCAGCTCGATCGGATGTCCGTTGTCGCCGAAGCCCCACCGGCGCGACGCCGTCGGATGCTCTCGCCACTCGGACACGACATCGAACTGCGGAGACTGGGCGAACGCCGCGTTCATCCGCTGGCGCGCCTCCTCGATGGAGCCCTCGTAGTCCGAGCAAACGGCGACCCGGGGGCCGCATGTGCGGCAGCCCTGGAGTTCCAGGCCCTGACTTTCCAGCAACTCGACGACGGCCACCTGGGCGTCCTGGGATGGGCCGGCGTAGGCAGCGGAGAGGCTGAGCAGCAACAGCAGCGTCGGCAGGGTGTGACTCAGCCGCATCGATTCTCCCGGGCACCCTCGTTCTGGAGCCTACGAGGCGCATCCGCCGCCGCGAGCGGCCTCGTCTGCCTCCATTTTCTCACAGAAAGCTCGCAGGTCCTTGCCCGGCTCCGGTTCGAACAGCGCCCCGGTGGGCCTACATTCGCCGATGCGGTCCAGCCGGAAGACCCGGAAGTCGTCCCGCAGCTCGCACCAGGCGACCAGCGTCCAGACCTTGCCCCAGAACCAGAGTCCCAGCGGCCGGATGACCCGCTCGGTCTCGCTGCCCTTGAGGTCGCGGTAGGCTACCCGCATCACCGTGTGGGACTCGCAGGCCTGCTCGATGGTGTCGAACAGTTCCCGCACCCGCTGAGGCATCATCGCTTCGAAGGCATGGATCTCGGTAGCGGCGACCCGGCTGCGCTCCTTCTGGGGCAGCACCGACTCGATCTTCTGCAGTGCCGCCTCGGCAGCGCGGGCGGTGGACACGCCCCCCCAGGCCCGCACCAGCCGGGCTCCCATGACCAGGGCCACGATCTCGTCCCGGGTGAACATCAGCGGAGGTAGATCGAAGCCCTCCCGCAGCACGTAGCCCAGGCCGGCCTCCCCCTCGATGGGGACCCCGCCGTACTTCAGGTCGACGACGTCCCGGTAGATCGTGCGCGGGGAAACCTCCAGGCGCTCGGCCAGTTGGCGGCCGGTGACGAGCCGGCCGCTGCGCAGGATCTGGATGATCTGGAACAGCCGGTCGGCTCGTCGCATCGCTCACTCCAACGGGTCGCGGATCGGCTCCGCCCGGATCAGTTGTAGACGAAGAAACCGACGCTGTTGCCGTCGGGGTCCTTGCAATAGGCGAACTGACCCGGAGGAATCGTCATGATATCGGACTCCACGGTACCGCCGTTCTGCTTGACCCGCTCCAGCACCGACTCCAGCGGTTTGGGCACCGAGAGATGGATCGTGTTGCCCCCATCGGCGGCCGGCTTGCCCGGGTAGAGGTGGCCGGAGACGCCGACTGCGGGG
>CAZBZH010000041.1:0-14546 GCA_964496265.1 uncultured Acidobacteriota bacterium
CTCGCCCGCCTTCGCCGCACGCCGAGCCGCAGCGATCAAGGCCGGGGCCCGCCAGCAGGACTACCTCCGCGGGCCGGTCAGCGACGTCGCCCGCACGATCCGCACGAGCGAGGGCACACCCGCGGTCCCGCGCCTGATGCAGCAGCTGAGAGTCAAGTCCTTGCGCGCCGAGGCCCGCCAGCAAGGTGCGGCAGGCCTGACCGCTCGACGCATGCTGTCCCACGCTTACGTCCAGCTCGGCTCCTACGTCCCCACCGATCTGTGGAGCCAGCGGGAATACCTGCGGGCGGCGATCAGCCTCGACCTGGCGGCGGAACTGCGTCCCGAATTGCCGCTGGTCCACGTGCGCCGGGCCCAGGCCTACAGCCGCGCCGGCTACGTCAAGCGCTCGATCAAGGCGCTGGAACGAGCCCTGGAACTGGGCTTCGACGACCGCGCCTTCCTCGAACAGGACGCCGAACTCGCGCGGGTGCGCAAGGACAAGCGGTTCGCCCGGGTGCTCGAACGGCTGCCGGCGGGTTGAGGGACCGAATCGGTCTCGATCCCGTTGGCGTGGGCGGGCTAGAATCGCCCCATGAGTTCCATCGAAAAACTTCCGGTTGCGGTGGTCGGCGGCGGCCTGGTCGGTTCGCTCCTGGCCCTGGTACTGCGCAAGCGCGGCTACGACGTCACCCTGTTCGAACGCCGGGGCAGCCTGCAAGAGATCGAGGAGCAGGCCGGGCGCTCGATCAACCTGGTGGTGACCCGCCGGGGCATCGATGCCCTGGAGCGGGTCGGGCTGGGTGACGCGGTGCTGAAGTTCACCGTCCCCGTCGCCGGGCGCATGATGCACGACCGGGATGGCCAGCTGGCCTACCAGCCCTACGGCCGGGACGACGAGGAATGCAACTACTCGGTCTCCCGGGCCGGGTTGAACGCGTTCCTGATCCGTCAGGCGCTGGAGCGGGGTATTGACGTGCGATTCGACATGCGCCTGGCCGAGGCGGACCTCGACCGCGGGCGCCTGCGTTTCGACAACACCGACGGCGAAACCACCGTCGAGGCGGAGACGATCTTCGGCGCCGACGGCGTGGCCTCGGCGGTACGCAAGGCCTTCGAGGCCCGGGACGACTTCCAACTCCGCATCGACATGCTGAGTCACGGCTACAAGGAACTCTACGTGCCGCCGGCGGAAGACGGCGGATACCGTGCCGAGCGCAACGCGCTGCACATCTGGCCCCGGGGTCACTTCATGATGATGACGCTGCCCAACACCGACGGCAGCTTCACCGGCACCCTGTACATGCCCAACCAGGGGCCGGACAGCTTCGGCCAGTACACCGACGCCGAGGGGGTGCGTGAACTGTTCGAACGGGAGTTCGCCGACTCGATCCCGCTGATGCCCGACTATGTCGAGGACTACCTGCAAAACCCCACCGGCGAGCTGGGCACGGTGCGCTGCTACCCCTGGCACCACGAGGACCGGGTGCTGCTGCTGGGAGACGCCTCCCACGGCATCGTCCCCTTCTTCGGCCAGGGAATGAACTCCGGCTTCGAGGACTGCTCGGTGCTCGGTGACCTGCTGGATCAACACGGCCGGGGCGAATGGGGCCCGGTCTTCGCCGAGATGTCCCGCCGGCGCAAACCGAACTGCGACGCCATCGCCGATCTGGCCCTGGAGAACTTCGTCGAGATGAGCGACAAGGTCGGCGACGATGCATTCCTGCTGCGCAAGGCGGTGGAGCATCGCATCGAGGTCGCCATGCCCGAGCTCTACCGCTCCCGCTACTCGATGGTGATGTACAGCACCATCCCCTTCCGCGACGCCTTCGACGCGGGGGTGGTCCAGCGGGAGATCCTCGACGAGCTGTGCGCCGGCATCGACAACGCCGAGCAGGTGGATCTGGACCGTGCTCGGCAGCTGATCGACTCCCGACTGACGCCGTTCCTGGCCCAGCGAAACATCGCGCTGGACTACTGATGCCCCGGGAAGCTCCCCGCGGGCCGAATGTGGGCGAGGGCCCGATCCTTCTGGGTGGCGTCTCCGTCCGCTGGCCCCGCATCAACTAGTCCCCAACAAAAAGCCCCGCGGCGAACCGCGGGGCTTTCGTTTGCTCGAACTGAATCTCGTGACTAGTTGACGTACCAGTAGGCCACGAGACTGACGCTCCAGCTTCCGTTGAGCGGCGTCACGTTGTAGTCGACGTTGTAGCTGGCGCCGGGCGCCAGGATGCTGGTCATGTCCAGGTCGTTGTCGCAGGGCGCGTTCTCGTGACAGGCGATGTAGCCCGGGCACCAGCCGGCGCGGGAGAACGTGCAGGAAGGCCAACCGCAGGCGTTCCAGTTCTGGCAGTCGAAGAGCGACGCCGGGGAACAATCGGTACGCCAGGGAATCGCCGACCAGGCCACGCTGCTGTCGACCAGGATCTGGTTGGTGCGCTGACAGAACTCGTCACAGTTCTGGCAGGAACCACCGGGGCAGCCGGTGTCGCAGCTCTGTCCGTCGGCGGAGCCGCCGGAGCAGGCCTGGTTTCCGCCGTGACCCGAGGTGAACAGCCGGGTGTACACCTCGGTGGCATCCGACGGAATCGACAGCGCCGCGGTCGGCGGGCTCTGGTTGCCGAAGAACAGCACCTGGATGCCGTCGGCCGGCGGCTTGGGCGAGACCTCGTCGGGCCGCTTGCTGAACTCGAACTCGGTAGTCACGTGCCAGCCACCCTGGACGAAATGCCCGATGTAGGCGCCGAGGTAGCGCTCACCGGTGAACAGCGAGGTGAACGGGGTCACGTCCATCTCGAGCACCCGACCCGGGATCACTCCGGTGCCGTCCGGCGGCGCCGCGTCGGAGCCGAAGGGGGTGACCGCGTGGATCAGCTCGATGTTGTTGTGGGTGCGGCAGCCGCCCCCCTGCTCGATGCAGTCATCCAGCACCATGTAGAGGAACGCCGTGCGGTCCCAGGGGTCGCCGCAAGTGTTGTAGCCGCCGTTGCAGGGCGGATGCAGACAGGGGTTCCCGGTGCCGCACTTGCTGGTGTTCTGCTGAGCCGGCGGGTTGCAGAGCTTGGAGTCCATGGTGAAACGGACCAGGACCCGGCTCCAGTCTCCCTCGGGGAAGGTGGCCGGCACCATCAGCTCCCAGCCGTTGCTGCGCTGGACGTGACTGGGATCGGTCGGGGTGCACTTGTCGGCGCCCCAGCAGAGCTTGTCGTCATCGTGGGCCCGCACGCGAACCCGGCCGGCGACGGCGTCGATGTGCTCGTTGCTGAACAGCGACTCGTTGCCCTGGTCGTCCACCGCGGTCACGGCGATGTACCAGTTGACCCACAGTTCCAGGCCGGCGAGGCTGTGGGAGGTGGCGGAGCCGACATCGTCGACCGACTCGTACACCCCGGACTCACGACCGTAGTAGACCTTGTAGTTCACCGCGCCCGGGACATCCCCCCAGTTGACGTCGATGCTGGTCTCGGTCCAGTCGCCGGAGAGCACCGGCGCGCCGATGGTCGAGGCGCGGGTGCGTCCCTCGTTGCCGTCGCCGTCGACGGCGCTGACCAGGTAGAAGCCGGGCGTCGGGTCGATCCGCGCACCGGCGTCGACGAAGGAGGTCGTGGCGCTGGTGCCGATCAGGTTGGACCCGCCGCTCTTGTCCGGCACGAAGTCCTTGGTGGCCCCCTTGTAGATGTTGTACTGGGTGACGGTCTCGGCGTTGCCTGCGGCGTCGGTGGTGACGGCGGCCCAGCTGAGCTCGACGTCGTTGGGGTTGGCGCCCGGGTTGGCCGCCACGCCGGTCACGTCGGCGGGCGCGATCACGTCGGCCCAGACCGGACAGGCAAGCAGAATGGCACCCAACGCCACAGCGGCGGCGCGGGATCCAGCAGTCGTTCGCATCGAATTCCCCCCTGACAAGGTTCGTTTCGCCGGCCGGCGCACCTGACGACCGCCCAGCCGGAGTTATTTACCCCGATTTTCATCGACTTCCAAGTCCCCGGCCCCGGAAGCGCCGGATCGCGAACGGGCGCGAACAACTAACGTGAACAGCGTTAACGCTTTACATAAGAAAAAGGGGCTATACGGGAAGGCCGGGATTCGGTTAATCTCCCCTGATGGGGGTGCTTCATATGGGGTCTAGAGGGCGTCGCGTCGCGACGTTTGTGCTGCTGTTCCTGCTCCTGGGCTTGCCTGCGGCGGCCCAGGAGACCGGCGGCCGTATCGAGGGCCGGGTCCAGAACGACGGCAAGGGCATCGCCAACGTCGTCGTGCGGATCCAGCAGACCATGGCGGTGGAGATCACCGACGACGACGGCGACTTCGCCTTCGCCTCGGTTCCCCCGGGCACCTACACCCTGATCTTCACCCTCGGCGACAACAACACGACCCGCGAGGGAGTGATCGTCCAGGAGGGGCTCGTCGAGGAACTCGACATCCCCGTCGACTGGAAGGGCGGCATCGTCGAGAAGGTCAAGGTCATCGCCGCCGCCGAACGGGCGGCCAAGATCGTCGACGCCCCCGCCGCGGTCACCGAGATCACCGAAGAGGAGATCAGCCGGGAGGCGGCCCACGGCCAGGCACCCAAGCTGCTGGAGTTCAGTCCCGGCGCCGAGGTGACTCAGAGCGGCCTCTACGACTTCAACTTCAACACCCGTGGATTCAACAGCTCGCTGAACCGCCGGGTCGCGACCTACATCGACGGCCGTGACGTCAGCGTTATCCTGCTCGGCGCCCAGGAGTGGGCGGCGCTCTCCGGCCTGATGGACGACATCTCGTCCCTCGAGTTCGTGCGGGGACCGAGCGCGGCGCTCTACGGCGCCAACGCCTCCAGCGGCGTGATCAACATCACCACCAAGTCCCCGCGCAACAGCCTGGGCACCACGGTGCGGGTGGTCGGCGGACAGATCGGCACCCGGGCGATGGTGCTGCGCCACGCCAACCATCTGGGCGGCAACTGGTATGCCAAGGTGGTGGCCAGCATCGAGAACTCCGGCGACTTCGCCATCTCCCGCAACCCCGACGGCCCGGACAACGTCTCCGGCACCCTCGACGATATCGCGGCTCCCGAGTACTCCGAGTTCTGCATGCTGATCGGTGAGGTCAACTGCCTCCCCGAAGAGAAGAGCCTGTTCCGCAACCAGGACAACGACATCATGTCCGGCTCGCTGCGGGTCGATCGTTACTTCAACAATGACGAGGGGCTACTGACCCTCGAGTACGGCGTCTCGGACATCGAGGGGCCGGTGTTCCAGACCGGCATCGGCCGGGTGCAGGTGCTCAACGCCAAGCGCCCGTTCTACCGCGCGTCTTACTCCACCGATCAATGGAACGTGCAGGCCCACTACGCCGAACGGCAGGGAGACCAGGTCAACCTGACCCAGGACCTGATCGTCAACTTCGAGCTGGTCTCGGACACCAAGCGCTACGGCATCGAGGGCCAGGGCAACTGGAAGTTCGCCGGCGACCGCGGCCGCGTCGTCATCGGCGCCGCCCACACCGAGGAGCGGGTCGATACCACCGGGCCCGACGGCGATCAGACCGTCGTCTGGGAGCCGATCTCGACCGACCGGCAGGCGATCTTCAGCCAGTTCGACTGGAAACTGACCGACAAGCTCGAACTGGTGCTCGCCGCCCGTGTCGATGAGAACACCCTCCACGACACCCAGTTCTCCCCCAAGGCTGCGCTGGTCTGGGAGATGCTGCAAAACCACTCGCTGCGCTTCACCTACAACGAAGCGTTCCAGGTGGCGAACTACTCCGAATTCTTCCTCAACACCCGCATCTCGGCGTTTCCCATGGGCGGCTTCGTCCAGACCATCTGCAACGCCCCGGTGCCGACGCTGCCTCCCGAGGGGGTCGATTGCGGCATCCCGCCGACCCAACCCGACGGCAGCCCGACCTTCATCCCGATCATCGCGGTGGGGAACGACGATCTCAAGATCGAGCAGACCTCGGCCTGGGAGGTCGGCTACAGCGGCCTGTTCGGCCGGCGCCTGTTCGTGACCCTCGACTACTACAACAACCGCAACCAGGACTTCATCACCGACCTGATTCCCCAGGTGGGAACGGTCCTCGGTCAATGCCCCGAGGACGACCCGATCGGCGATCCGACGCTCTGCCCGGTCAACCCGGACTTCCTTCCGTGGGTCTCGACCGACGAGGCGGAGACCACCTTCCTGGTGCCCCCCCGCCCGCCGGGCTTCCCCGGCCTGACCGTGGCCCAGGCGCTGCGCAACGCGGTGGACAACTCGGTCGGCGGTCAGAGCCTCGGCTTCCGCCTGGGCCAGAACCTGGACGGCAGCCCGGTCGTGGTGGCGCGCACCTACTCGAACATCGGTCTGGTCGATACCCAGGGGGTCGATTTCGGCGCCCAGTACTTCATCACCGACAAGCTCAACCTGCAGACGAGCTATTCCTGGTTCGACTTCGACATCCTCGATGACGATCCGCGGATTCGCGAGATCCTGCTGCCCAACTCCCCCGAGCACAAGGCCAGCCTCTCGCTCAGCTACGCCGGGAACAAGTTCGACGCGCGCATCTCCGGCCGCTGGGTCGATGACTTCCGTTGGTCCGCCGGCGTGTTCCAGGGGGATGTCGAGTCGTACAGCTCCGTCGACCTGGGCATGAACTACAAGATCGATGAAACGTTCAGCGTCGGGTTGAACGTCACCAATGCATTGAACAACGAGGTCTTTCAGGCCTTCGGTGGTACGCTACTGAACCGTCGCGCGCTGATTAACCTGACGTATAGGAATTAGAGCAAAGGTAATCACTCCCCCCAACCCATCCGGGCTCGAGCGCAATCGCCGGGGTCCAGGGGGAGGTTTGTCCCGACGGCAATCCGTTAACGCCGTAAACCCCTCACAACAAACGCTTTAGCACGACCATTCTCCCCGGAATGGGTGTACGCTTCCGGGGATGAGTTTGCGTGTTTTCTTGGGGGTTTTTTGCATGCTTCGAATCCGCACCCTTCTTATGATTCTCGCTCTACTGCTCGCATGCAGCGCAGCGGTAGCACACAGCCCGACCGTCGACGCCGATCTTTCCGACTGGTGCCTCGGCGCCACGTCCAACGGCGTAGGCGGTGCTCGTGTCGAGGACTCCTCGGCCGAGCTGACCTGCGGTAACTGCTCCACCTCGACCAACCAGGCCTGCTCCCTCGATTCCGACTGCCCCGGAGCCGAAACCTGCGTCAACCTGACCAGCAAGGTCGAGACGGTCTGGTGGGACAACCGGACCGACGGCGCCGTTAACGACCTCGGTACGGTGGCGGTGACCCAGGACAACGAGTTCCTGTACATCTCCGCCGAGCTCTGGGTCGATCCCGACCCGGTCTCGCTGCCCTTCGGTCAGTTCATCATCGACTACACCGACGGTGGCCTCAACGAATTCGACGATCCGCTGAACGTGCTCGTCGCGCCCGGCAACTGCAGCGTGTCCACCGACCGCAACTGCACCTCCGACGCCGACTGCCACTTCTGCGCGATCTCGACCGAGCCGTTCCCCTCGACCCGCGTCCGCGCCTGCGGCTCCGGCTGCAACCCGGACATCCCGGCCGACGTCTGCGACCAGTCCCAGACCTGCGTCAACCTCGGTGAAGGCGGCCTGCGTCGCCGCATCGGCGCCAACGCCGGTCCGGCCTTCGACGCCGACTACCTGCTGCTGTTCGACTTCAGCTTCTGGCTGGTCAGCGCCGGCGACTCGGTGCTGCTCAAGGAGCCGGGCACCCTCGATCCCAGCAGCCCCTGGGACACGGTCTTCGGTTGCACCCCGGACTTCCTCGGCGACGACACCGCCTGTGACTTCGAGCCCGCGGTCAACCCGGGCGCCAGCGGCGGTTCCGGTGGCCCTCCGGGAGGCATCGAGGTCGCGATTCCGTGGAGCGCCTTCGGCTGCACCGGTTGCCCCGGCGCCTGCAACTGCCCCGGCTTCGGCCCGGGTCAGGACTTCCGCTTCTCGCTGATGGTCGCTCGCGGCACCACGTCCCTCGACTTCCGGGTGGATGGCCCGATCGAAGACGTGATCTCCGAGGCCACCGGCGGCACGACCACCACCTCGACTCAGAGCTGCCCGGGCATGGGCACCATGACCACCGCTTGCGAGCTGGCCGACGGCAGCCATGACGCGATGATTCCGCGGGACGCGGTCCTGGCCAACGAGGTCGCCACCGGCGGCCGCCTGCGTGGCCTGACCGTGGGCAAGTCCGGCGGCGACATCACCCTCGAATGGGGCGCGTCCTGCTCGGCCGGCGACGACGACTACGGCGTGTACGAAGGCACCCTGGGTAGCCTCAGCAGCGGCGTTTACGACCACCTGGTCGTGGCCGGCCTGTGCAGCACCGGCGGGGCGACCAGCGCGACCTTCGCGCCGGGCGTCGGCGATCAGTACTACCTGGTCGTCCCCAACAGCGCCGCGTCCGAAGGTTCCTACGGCCTCGACAGCGCCGACGTTCAGCGTCCGGCCAGTACGTCGCCCTGCGAACCGCAGTCGGTGGGCAACTGCCCGTAAGCCGCGTCGCGGCCCACTGGGCCCGACCCATCGCACGAATCGAACAAGGAGCCTCCCGGCGTCGTGAGAGCGCCGGGAGGCATCCCAACCGGGGGAGAGACATGAAACATTCAGCCAGCAAGCTGGCGGTCCTGCTCGCCGTCGCGGCTCTGGTCCTACCGACCGCCGCGACCGCGCAGACGCTGGACCAGCCGGTGACGGTCTACTTCGACGAGTTCGAGGTACCGACCGTCCATGCTCAGACCGAGCACGACGCGATCTACATGCAGGGGTTCATGCATGCCAAGGATCGCTTCTTCCAGATGGACTTCCAGCGCCGCCAGTTCTCGGGCACCCTGTCCGAACTGGTCGGCCCCGGCGCCATCGCCGCCGACGTGCAGCTTCGCACTCTCGGCCTGCGCCGCGCCGCCGAGGCCAGCCTGGCCGCCCAGACGCCGGAAACCATGGCCTGGCTCCAGGCATACTCCGACGGCGTCAACGCCTTCATCCAGAGTCCCGTCGAGCCGCTGCCGATCGAGTACACCGCTCTCGAGATCGACCGCGGCGGGATCCCCGCCTGGACCCCGACCGACACCCTGGTGATGGTCAAGGGCCTGGCCTTCGGCCTCTCGTTCAGCCTGGCCGACATCGACCGCACCATCGCGCTGCTGACCTTCCTCGGCACCTGCGAGGTGCTGGGCTGTAACGGCCTGCAGCTGTTCCAGGACGACCTCTACCGGGTGGCGCCCTTCCAGGCGACCCTCTCGGTGCCGCCGACCCCTCCGCCGCCGGGCGCGCCGCCGGCCGACAGCGATCCGCCGGAGGATGAGGAACATCCGGACTTCTACAGCGACCCGGGCTTCGAGACCCTGGTGCAGAGCTACCGGGACGCGATCTCCGAGGTCCCGATGCTCGATGCCATGGCCGAAGAGGACCTGACCGAGCGGGGCTCCAACTGGTGGATCGCCTCGGGCGCCGTGACCGACTCCGGCTTCCCGATGCTGGCCAACGACCCGCACCTGGCGCTGGGTACGCCGGCCACGTTCTACGAGTACCACATGATCGTCGAGGGGGGCATCAACGCCACCGGCATCAGCTTCCCCGGCGCCCCGGGTCTGGTTCAGGGCTGCAACGAGACGATCTGCTGGGGCTCGACCAACAACGCCATCGACGTCACCGACGTCTACCAGGAAGTGCTGCTGGCCCTCGATCCGAGCCAGCCGACCACCCCGACCCACACCCTGTTCCAGGGTCAGCCTGAACCGCTGCAGTTCATCCCGCAGGCCTTCTTCTTCAACAACATCGGCGACGGCTTCCCGAACACCCTGTTCCAGGCGGACGTGCCGGCCGATTCCGGCGGCGTGACCTTCGTGGTGCCCCGGCGCAACAACGGTCCGATCGTCCAGGTCCAGTTCGACCCCGCCGCGGATCCGCCGTTCACCGGCATCAGCGTGCAGTACGCCGGCTTCGGCGCGACCCAGGAGCTCGAGGCGTTCCGCCAGTTCACCCGGGCCTCGAGCCCGGCCGATTTCAAGGCAGCGCTGCAGTTCTTCGACGTCGGCTCCCAGAACTGGGCCTACGCCGACATCAACGGCAACATCGCCTACTACACCTCGGGTGAGCTGCCGATCCGCGAGGATCTGCAGTTCCTGTTCTTCCCCGACGGCCTGATCTCGCCCTGGCTGATTCGTGACGGCACCAACACCAGCCGCCACGAGTGGGCTCCGCTGCAGAACCCGCAGCCGAACCAGGCGCTGCCCTACGAGATCCTGCCCTTCAGCGAAATGCCGCAGATCGAGAACCCGGCGGCGGGCTACATCATCAACGCCAACAACGACCCGGTCGGCGATACGTTCAACAACGTCGCCTGGGACCAGTTCCGCGCCTTCTTCAACGGCCGCAAGTACCTCAGTTCCCAGTACGCCCCGGGCTTCCGCTCGGGTCAGCTGCAGAACCAGATGGACGCCCTGCTGGGTGGCGGCGGCACCGTCTCCGAGGCGGAGTTCATCGCGCTTCAGGGCAACAACCAGCTCCTCGACGCCGAGGTGTTCCTGCCCTACATCCAGACGGCCTACGACAACGCCATCGACCCCGGCGCCGCGCCGGAGTTGGCCGCCATCGTCGCCGACCCCCGCATCGGTGAGGCGGTTTCCCGCCTGTCGGCCTGGAGCTTCGGCACACCGACCGGTATCGACCAGGGCTTCGACCCCGGCGACGCCCCGGGCGTGCCCGGACCGGCTCAGGCCAGCGACGCCGATGCCTCCGCCGCCGCCACGATCTACGCCCTGTGGCGTAGCCAGGTGGTCAAGCGGGTCATCGACGGCACCCTGGCCAACCTGCCCGTTCCGCTGGACTCCTTCGCCCCGGGTACCTCCCAGGCGATGTCGGCGGTCCGCGAACTGCTCGAGAACTACGACCTGACCGGCGGCACCGGCCGTTCGCTGATCAACTTCTTCCAGGTTCCTGGAGTCGAGGATCAGGAGGTCGCCCGGGACATCATCCTGTTGCAGGCGATCGGCAACGGTCTCGATCTGCTGGCCTCGCCCGAGTTCGCTCCGGCGTTCGGGCAGTCGACCGACATGTCGACCTACAACTGGGGCAAGCTGCACCGCATCGTGTTCCGCCACCCGCTGGGCGGTTCCTTCGACATCCCGCCGCCGGGCTCCCCGGACAACTTGGCCGCCGACCTTCCGGGTATTTCCCGGGCAGGCGGTCTGGGCGCGCTGGATGCCTCGGCGCACAGTGCCCGGGCCGACGGACTCAACGAGTTCATGTTCGGTTCCGGTCCGTCGCGGCGCGTGGTCGCGACCATGACCCCCGACGGCCCGATGATCAAGCAGGTCATCCCCGGCGGTCAGAGCGGCGAACCCGGTTCCCCGCAGCAGACCGACCAGCTCAACCTGTGGCTGGTCAACGAATACAAGACGATGCCCGTCTCGCTGGAAGATGTCGCCAACAACGCCGACCGGGCTTGGAACATCGACTGCGGTAACGGCAGCGTCGACCCGGGCGAGCAGTGCGACGACGGCAACGTCAACGGCAACGACGGCTGCAACACCGTCTGCCGCGTGACCGCCATCGTGACCTGCAGCCGCCCGACCATCGCCGCCTCGGCGGACACCTGCACCGCCACCCCCGACGACTGCAACGTGGTGGCGACCTGCTACGACCCGGACAAGGGTGAAGTCGAGATGATCTGTGCCTCCGACGAGCAAGGGCTCGGCGAGGCGGACATCTCGGTCACCTGCACCGATGACGACGCGGACGTGACCCAGGTGACCTGTTTCGCCGACATCGTCGACGTGACCGGTCCCAACATCAACGTGGTCATGGCCGACAGCGTCTGGCCGCCGAACCACCGGATGACCCACATCGCTCCGATCGTCTCCTCCGACGACGCCTGCGGTCTCTCGACGGTGACGATGGACTCGGTGATCAGCGGTGAAGCCGACGACATGCCCGGCATGTCCGACGGTGAAACCACCGACGACGTCTCCATCAACCCGCCGGGACCGGGCACCCCGCCGAGCTTCAGCGTCCGTGCTGAGCGCGACGCGCAGGGTTCGGGCCGGCAGTACGCGATCACCTTCTCGGCGGTGGATGCCGCCGGTAACAGCAGCCAGTTGATCGAGTACGTCGACGTGGCCATCGAGCAGGACGGCATGACCGATCCGCTGGCGCTGTCGGTGGACAAGTCCCCCGCCGGTACCGTGCTCGACTGGAGCGCCGTCGCCGGAGCCGAGGGCTACCACGCCATCCGTGGCGATCTCTCGGCCATCGCGACCATCGGTCAGACCTACGACCTGGGCGCCGTCTCCTGCCTGGAGGCCGGTTCCCTCGACACCAGCACCGCCGGATTCGAGGATTCCGCGAACCCGGCGCCCGGCGAGGCGTTCTTCTACCTCGTCGAGTACATCGCGGGCGAAGGCAGCGGTTACGGCACCGAATCGGCGGCCAAGCCGCGCGTCCCGGCTGCCGGCGCCTGCCAGTAGCCTCCGCAACCACGACCCACGGCAAGGGCGGCCCCTCGGGGCCGCCCTTTTTCTTTGCGCAGCCGCCGTTTCCGCCGGTTCGGCCCCACCGATCCGCCGGCGCCGAGGAGCGTTCCGGGGCCCGGGCCAAAGAGATTGCCGCCGGTCCCCTTAACCGTTGCTGATTCCGGCCGAAAAAGTCTACGATTCCGGGCCTGAAACCGTACAAATCCAACCCTGGACAACGAGGGAACCAGATGAGCCAGCAGGTCGATCGAATGATGGAGCAGGTCAAGGCCAAGAACCCCGCCGAGCCGGAGTTTCACCAGGCGGTCCACGAGGTGGTCGAGTCGGTGGCGGTGGTGCTCGAGCAGCGGCCCGAGTACAAGAGCGCGCGGATTCTGGAGCGGATCGTGGAGCCCGAACGGGTGATCATGTTCCGGGTTCCCTGGATCGACGACCAGGGCGAGGTCCAGATCAACCGCGGTTTCCGCATCGAGATGAACAGCGCCATCGGCCCCTACAAGGGCGGCCTGCGCTTCCACCCCTCGGTCAACCTGGGGATTCTCAAGTTCCTGGCCTTCGAGCAGGTGTTCAAAAACGCGCTGACCACCCTGCCCATGGGCGGCGGCAAGGGGGGCTCGGACTTCGACCCCAAGGGCAAGTCCGACAACGAGGTGATGCGTTTCTGCCAGAGCTTCATGACCGAGCTCTACCGGCACATCGGACCGAACACCGACGTTCCCGCCGGCGATATCGGCGTGGGCGGCCGGGAGATCGGCTATCTGTTCGGCCAGTACAAGCGGATCGCCAACGAGTTCACCGGCGTGCTGACCGGCAAGGGGCTCAACTGGGGCGGCTCGCTGATCCGGCCCGAGGCCACCGGCTACGGCTCGGTCTACTTCGCCAAGGAGATGCTGGCGACCCGCAACGAGAAGCTGGAAGGCAAGACCTGCCTGGTCTCGGGTAGCGGCAACGTGGCCCAGTACACCGCCGAGAAGCTGCTGGATCTGGGCGCCAAGCCGGTGACCTTCTCCGACTCCGGCGGCTTCATCCACGACCCCGAGGGCGTCGACCGGGACAAGCTGGCCTTCGTGATGGAACTCAAGAACGTGCGCCGCGGCCGCATCCACGAGTACGCCGAGAAGTTCTCGTCGGCGACCTACCAGGAGACCGCCCGGGACGCCGACCACAACCCGCTGTGGGACATCAAGGCGGACTGCGCCTTCCCCAGCGCCACCCAGAACGAGATCAACGCCAAGGACGCCGGGAACCTGCTGCAGAACGGGGTCTACGTGGTCTCCGAGGGCGCCAACATGCCGACGGTACCCGAGGGTATCGAACAGTTCGTCGAGAAGGGTATCCTCTACGGGCCCGGCAAGGCGGCCAACGCGGGCGGTGTCGCGGTTTCGGGGCTGGAGATGGCCCAGAACAGCATGCGCTACGGCTGGACCCGCGGAGAAGTGGACGATCGGCTGAAGACGATCATGTCGAGCATCCACGCCTCCTGCGTCGACGCCGCCGAGAAGTTCGGCACGCCGGGCAACTACGTCAACGGCGCCAACATCGCCGGCTTCCTCAAGGTCGCCGACGCGATGATCGACCTGGGCGTCGTCTGACGCAGACCGATTCCGAGCGGGGCCCGGTGCAGCCGGGCCCCGCGACCCAGCCGTAACGCCGCGGCGAGAGGAGGACCGTGCAGCAACCTCCCGATCGGCCTCCCCTTCCCCAGGAAACCAACCTGCGCCGCTTCCAGGACCTGATGCGCCACCGGGTGCGCCACGTCCTGCTGGTCTCGAGCCTCTACGACTGCTTCATCCTCGTCGAGGACGGCCAGGTCAGCGAGGCGATCCACCAGGAATTCCGCGAGTTCAACATCATCGAGTACCCGGATATCACCCGGGTCTCCACCGGCAGCGACGCCCTGGAGTTGCTGGAGCGGCACCACTTCGATCTGGTGATCACCACCCTGCAGCTCCACGACATGGGCGCCGCCGAGTTCGCCGAGCAGGTTCGCCAGGCCGGGCACGAGACGCCGATCCTGCTGCTGGCTTTCGAGAACCGCCGACTGACCGACTTCCTTGCCGTACACCGGGAGTCCGAGATCGACCGGGTATTCCTCTG
>CAZBZH010000042.1:0-14447 GCA_964496265.1 uncultured Acidobacteriota bacterium
CAAGGTCACCTGGGACAACGTCCTGATGATGTCGCCGAAGGATGCCGCCGCCATGGGCGTCCGCGACGGCAGTCTGGTCTCGGTCGATCAGGGGGGCACCGCCCTGGACCTGCCGGTCACGGTCACGCCGGGGCAGGCCGACGGTACCGTCGCCGTCTGGCTCGGCTACGGACGCGCCGCCGCGGGCCGCATCGGCACCGGACGGGGCGTGGACGTCTACCCGCTGCGCCAGAGCGCCAACCCGGGTTTCGTCAAGGTCTCGCTGAGCAAGACCGGCCGCAACTACAAGCTTGCGACGACCCAGAACCACTGGGCCATCGACGACGGCGTCAGCCTGCCGGTCCTCGGCAAGATCGAGGGCGGGCGCCAGCAGACCCAGCGCCGCGCCGAGGTTCACGCCCGCGAGGTGAACCTGCCCGACTTCGTCAAGTACGGAGCCGCCTCGGTGGCCGCCGTCGACCTGCAGCACCACCCGGTGGAGCTGTGGAAAGAGGCGACCTACGAAGGCCACAAGTGGGGCATGGCGATCGACCTCTCGGCGTGCACCGGCTGCAACACCTGCATCATCGCCTGCCAGGCCGAGAACAACATCCCGATCGTCGGCAAGGACGAGATCTACAACGGCCGCGAGATGCACTGGCTGCGGGTCGACCGCTACTTCAAGGTCGAACAGCCCGACGACGAGACGATGAATCTCGACATGGCCTCGATCGAGGCCGACAAGGTCGACGTGGCGATGCAGCCGCTGACCTGCCACCACTGCGAGAACGCGCCCTGCGAGCAGGTCTGCCCCGTCGCGGCCACGGTTCACGACGACGAGGGGCTGAACGTGATGGTCTACAACCGTTGCGTCGGCACCCGCTACTGCCTGAACAACTGTCCGTACAAGGTGCGCCGCTTCAACTGGTTCAACAACCAGAAGGACAAGTTCGCCGGCGGCCGCAAGCGGACCACCACCGAGATGATGGTGATGAACCCCGAGGTCACGGTCCGCAGCCGCGGCGTGATGGAAAAGTGCACCTACTGCGTGCAGCGCATCACCAACGCCAAGATCACGGCGAAGAACGAGAAGCGCACCGTGCGCGACGGCGAGGTCGTACCGGCCTGCGCCCAGGCCTGCCCGACGCAGGCGATCACTTTCGGCGATCTCAATGATTCGCACAGCCACGTGGCGGAGCTTCAAGCCGACGCGCGGGCTTACGCGATGCTCGACGAAATCAAGGTCAAGCCGCGGACGCGCTATCTGGCGCGGCTGCGCAACCGCAAGGGAGAAGGCCTGGGCGAGGGGGTCGTGCTTCACGACGACCACCACGGTGACGGACATGGCGGCGGCCACGGTGACGGTCATGGCGACGGTCACGGGGGCGGCGATCATTCCTCCGACGCTCACGGTGCGGGGCACTAAATGGCGGTTATGTCTGCAGAACCGGGACGTCAGTCCCTGGACAACACCCACGACGACCCGCGGGAACGCGCGCCACTGGTCATCGGTCACGACCTGGCGTCGCTGACCGACAAGATCTGCGCGATCGTCGAGCGGCCGGGCTTCACCACCTGGTGGAAGATCTGTTTCGCCATCTCGGCGGGCGTTACCGGCATCCTCGGTGCCATGGTGCTCTACCTGATCACCACCGGTGTCGGGGTCTGGGGTGTCAACGCCCCCGCCGGCTGGGGCTTCGCGATCATCAACTTCGTGTTCTGGGTCGGTATCGGCCACGCGGGCACGCTGATCTCGGCGATCCTGTTCCTCTTCCGCCAGAAATGGCGAACGGGGATCAACCGCTTCGCCGAGGCCATGACCATCTTCGCGGTCATCTGTGCCGGGTTGTTCCCCGGCATCCACATCGGTCGCGTCTGGTTGGCCTACTGGCTGTTCCCGATTCCCAACCAGATGGAGATGTGGCCCAACTTCCGTAGCCCGCTCCTCTGGGACGTGTTCGCGGTCAGCACCTACTTCACGGTCTCGCTGGTCTTCTGGTACATGGGCATGATCCCCGACCTCGCCACCGTGCGCGACCGGGCGACCACCAAGCTTCGCCAGATGATCTACGGCGCGCTGTCCCTCGGCTGGCGCGGCTCGACCCGGGCCTGGGTGCACTACGAGCGCGCCTACCTGCTGCTCGCGGCGCTGGCCACCCCGCTGGTGCTCTCGGTGCACTCGGTGGTGTCCTTCGACTTCGCCGTCTCGATCGTTCCCGGTTGGCACACCACGATCTTCCCGCCCTACTTCGTCGCGGGCGCGATCTTCAGCGGTTTCGCCATGGTGGTCACCCTGGCGGTGCCGGTCCGGGCGATCTTCAACCTCGAGGACGTGATCACGATCCGCCACCTCGAGAACATGAACAAGATCCTGCTGGCCACCGGCTCCATGGTCGGCTACGCGTACTCGGTCGAGTTCTTCATCGCCTGGTACAGCGGCAACTTCTACGAGAGCTTCGCCTTCACCAACCGCGCCTTCGGGCCGTACTGGTGGGCCTACTTCGCGATGTTCACCTGCAACGCCTTCGTGCCCCACGTCTTCTGGATGAAGAGCTGGCGGACGAGCCCGGTGCGCATGTGGATCATCTCGATCTTCGTCAACATCGGCATGTGGTTCGAGCGCTTCGTGATCGTCATCACCTCGCTCAGCCGGGACTACCTGGCCTCGAGCTGGGGCCACTACACGCCGACCTGGGTCGACTGGATGACCTTCGTCGGTAGCTTCGGCCTGTTCATGACGCTGTTCCTGTTGTTCCTGCGCTTCATCCCGGCGGTGGCCATCGCCGAGGTCAAGAGCGTGATGCCCGAGGGCGATCCGCATCACTACGAGCACGCCCACGGCCACGAAGGAGGCGCGTAGATGGCCGAGCAGACCAAGCTCTGGGGCGTCCTCGCCGAGTTCGATAACCCGCTGAAGCTGATGAAGGCTTCGGAGGCGGTTCGCGACGCCGGCTACACCAAGTGGGACACCTACACCCCGTACCCGGTCCACGGCCTGGAAAAGGCGATGGGTCTCAAGGACTCGTGGCTGCCGTTCATCACCCTCGGCGCCGGCATCACCGGCACCGCCGTGGCGATCTTGATGCAGTGGTGGATGAACGCCGTCGACTATCCGATCAACATCAGCGGCAAGCCGATGTGGAGCCTGCCGGCCAACATTCCGGTGGCCTTCGAGTTGACGGTGCTGTTCGCGGCGCTGTCGACCTTCGGCGGCATGATGTTCCTCAACGATCTGCCGAAGTTCTACCACCCGACCTTCCGTTCCAAGGCGTTCAAGCGGGTCACCACCGACCGCTTCTTCCTGGCGATCGAGGCGGCCGACCCTCGGTTCGATCAGGCGCGCACCGAGGAACTGCTGCGCTCGATGCATTGCACCGGCCTGCAGTCGCTGGAGGACTGATCGATGCCTCGCTGGCTCTTCTGGACCGTCGCCCTGGTCATCGCCATCGCGATGGTGCCCTACGCCTGCATCGCCCGCGCCCGCGTCGATACCTCGCCGAAGCCGCGCGTCCATCTCATTCCGGACATGGACAGCCAGCCGAAGTTCAAGACGCAGAAGGGCAACCCGCTGTTCATGGACGGCCGCGCCATGCGCGCCCACGTCCCCGGCACGGTGGCCCGCGGTTGGCTCAAGGAAGGCGATCACTTCTACCGGGGCATTGTCGACGGCCAGTGGGCCACGACCCTGCCGATGGAAGTCGACCGCGACCTGATCCTGCGGGGCCAGGAGCGCTACGAGATCTTCTGCACCCCCTGCCACGGCCTCTCGGGCTACGGAGACGGCATGGTCTCCCGCCGGGCCGAGGCGCTTCAAGAGGGTGCCTGGGTGCCGCCGTCGTCGTTCCACGACGCTCCGGCCAACACCCGCTCCGACGGCCACATCTTCAACACGATCACCAACGGCATCCGCACCATGTCGCCCTACGCGTCCAGCATCGAGGAGCAGGATCGCTGGGCGATCGTCGCCTACATTCGCGCGCTTCAGCGAAGCCAGGCGGCCACGGTCGAAGATGTTCCCAATGAAGTGCGCGGGACCCTGCGATGAGTGCTTCTCATAAAGTCGAGATTCCGGACGAGCAGCTACGGCTCGGGTCGGGAGTCAGCAAGCTCTGGATCGTCTTCCTGCTGATCGGAGTGGTGGCGCTGGGCGCCGCCTTCTTCATGGGGCAGGGCAGCGACGACACCCGCGAGCAGTTCTTCCGCTCGTACCTCCAGAACTTCGCCTACTTCCTGTCCCTGGCGGTCGGTTGCCTGTTCTTCGTGCTGATCATGCGCCTCTGCCGCGCCGGCTGGAGCGTCTCGCTGCGCCGCATGGCCGAGATCTTCTCGATGACGTTGATCCCGTTGGCCCTGCTGATGCTGCTGATCATCCCGGGCATCCACGACCTCTACGAGTGGAGCCACGCCGATCACGTCGAGGGGGACAAGATCCTCCAGGGCAAGGCGCCCTGGCTCAACGAGGGCTTCTTCAAGTTCCGGCTGGTGTTCTACGGCCTGCTCTGGGCCGGCATGGCCTGGTTCTTCGCCCGCGGCTCGATCCGCCAGGACAACAGCAAGGACCACACCCTGACCAACCGCCTCGAGGGCCTCGCCGCGCCGGCGATGTTCGTCTTCGCGCTCAGCGTGACGATGGCGTCCTTCGATCTGCTGATGTCGCTCTACCCCCACTGGTACAGCACCATCTGGGGGGTGTACTTCTTCGCCGGTTCCTTCCTCGGTGCCGTGTCGATGATGGTGCTGCTGTTCCACACGCTGCAGCGCTCCGGTGTGCTGCAGAACGTGATCACCGCCGAGCACTTCCAGGATCTCGGCAAGCTGATGTTCGCCTTCGTCGTCTTCTGGGCCTACATCGGCTTCTCCCAGTTCATGCTGATCTGGTACGGGAACATTCCCGAAGAGACCATGTGGTACAAGGCCCGCATGATCGGTTTCGGCGAGGGTGGCTGGGCCGACGTCAGCGCCCTGCTGCTGGTCGGACACTTCGTCTTCCCGTTCTTCTTCCTGATGTCGCGCCATCTCAAGCGCCGGGGCATCACCCTGATCTTCGGGGCGATCTGGCTGCTGGTCATGCACTGGATCGACATGCACTGGATCGTGATGCCGCAGCTGCATCCGGCCGGTCCCTCCCTGGGGCTGATGGATATCCTCTGCTTCCTCGGAGTCGGAGGCATCTTCCTCGGCTTCGGCCTGTGGCAGCTCGGACGCCAGGCCCTGATCCCGGTAGGCGACCCGCGCCTGCATGAATCGCTCAGCTTCGAGAACGCGTGAGGATCGATATGGCCGATACGCACCACTACCACACCGACATCACGATGAAGGACGACGATCCTCAGTCGTGGAGCACGATCCTGGTCGGGCTCGTCGGTTTCGTCCTGCTGTTCGTCATCGTGATCCTGCTGCACACGATCTTCCTCATCACCATCGACGCGGAGCATCAGAAGAAGATCATCGCGGCCAAGCCGGCGGAACTCGGCGACATGCGCGTCCAGCAGTCCGAGGCCCTCGACGGTTACCGCTGGGTCAATGAGCAGGATGGCGTTGCGGCGATTCCGCTGGAGCGGGCCATCGATCTCGTGGTCGAAGACTACGAGACCCAGGACGGGGAGTAGCCCCCGAGGCGGCGCCATGCAACCGAGCCCGCGCCAAGTCCTGACCCCGATCTGCCTGGTGCTCTTCCTGGTAGCGGGACCGGCCCAGGCCCAGTTGCTTCAGGACCAGCCCGCGGACCTCGAAGGGGTCGACGTCATCGAGCATCTCGGCGACACCCTGCCCCTCGACCTCCAGTTCAAGAATGAGCGGGGCCGGACGATTCGTCTCGGAGACTACTTCGGCAAGGAACGTCCGGTGATCCTGGTGCTGGCCTACTACGAGTGCCCGATGCTGTGCAGCCTGGTGCTGAACGGCATGGCCAAGGGGCTCAAGGGGCTGGACTGGGTTCCCGGCCAGAAGTTCGAAATCGTCACGGTCAGCATCGACCCCCGGGAGGGGCCCGATCTGGCCCGGTTCAAGAAGCAGGAGTACCTGCGGGAACTGAAATTACCCGGTGCCGAGGATGGCTGGCACTTCCTCACCGGGAAGGAGTCGGATGTCCGGGCCCTGGCGGACGCGGTCGGGTTCAAATACCGGTACGTGGAAGCCCGGGATGAATATGCACACCCCGCTGTCCTGACTCTGTCCACCCCCGAAGGGGTGGTTTCGAGGTATCTGTACGGCATCAAGTTCGAGCCACGGGATCTGCGGCTCGGCCTGGTGGAAGCGTCGGAGGGAAAGGTCGGATCCACTTTGGATCGCTTTCTCCTATATTGCTATCATTACGACGCTACCGCAGGCCGGTACGCTCCAGTGGCCAAGAACATCATGCGTGTGGGCGGCGCGCTGACCGTGGCTGTCCTGGGGGTTGCTTTGCTCGTTTTCTGGGCCCGCGAGCTCAGAAGGAAGCGGAAGGTTGCCTGAGATGATCGACGTGTTGGCCTCAGTTCTGGAGCGGGTGATTTCCATCTTCCCCGCCGGCATCGCCGCCGCTGCGAGCGAGCGTGTCTGGCTACCCCGCTCGGTCTCCACCTTCGCCGGAGATATCGACTTCGCCTGGGACGTCGTCTTCTGGCTGTCGGTGTTCTTCTTCGTGCTGGTCACGATCCTCACCGTGTACTTCATGTTCCGCTACAAGCGGCGCACGCCGGATCAAGAGGCGCTTCCCGCGCCCGACCACCATCTCCCCATCGAGATCGCCTGGTCGGTGCTGCCGCTGGGCATCGTGGTGGTGCTGTTCTGGCAGGGCTTCGCCCAGTACGTGAACATGGCCACCCCGCCGCAGGACACCTACGAGATCCAGGTCTCGGCGATGAAGTGGAGTTGGCTGTTCACCTACCCCAACGGAGCGGTGACCAACGAGCTGCACGTGCCGATCGACACCCCGATCGAACTGGTCATGACCTCGTCCGACGTGCTCCACGCCTTCTTCGTGCCGGAGTTCCGGGTCAAGAAGGACATCGTCCCCGGCCGCTACGCGAACCTCTGGTTCGAAGCCACCGAGGCCGGCGACTACGACCTGATGTGCACCGAGTACTGCGGCAAGGACCACTCGGCGATGCTGGCCAAGGTCACCGTCCATGAGCCCGGCGAGTTCGAGCCCTGGCTCAAGGAAGAATCCGACTACTACAACAAGGGCTGGTCGATGGAAGAGATCGGCGAGAAGCTCTACAACACCCGCGGCTGCAAGACCTGTCACTCGGTCGACGGCGTCGCCGGCACCGGCCCGAGCTTCCTCGGGCTGTACGGCATCGAGCATGCGCTGGTCGGCGGGGGAACCGCCGTCGTCGACGAGAACTACGTCCGGGAGTCGATCCTCGAGCCCCAGGCCACCATCGTGGCGGGCTACGACCCGGTGATGCCGACCTACCAGGGCCGGCTTACCGAGCAGGATATCTCGGCCTTGATCGCCTACTTGAAGTCGCTCGCCAACTAGAGAGCACGCAACGTAGAGCCCGCTGCGCGACGGGCTCAGAGGGACTGGAGGAGAACAGATGAGCACTCCCGAAACCAAGCGAGGCGGGCTACCTCACCAGCCGCCTGGAAACACGCTGGGTAAAGAAAACTACCTGAACGCGTCGCGCGGCTTCCTGTCCTGGGCCCTGACCCTGGACCACAAGCGCATCGGGTTGATGTACCTGGTGTCGATCCTGACCGCCTTCCTCGGCGGCGGGCTCGCCGCCCTGTACGTGCGTACCGAGCTGATCGCGCCGGGCCAGACCCTGGGCGACGCCGACATGTACAACCAGGCGTTCACCCTGCACGGCGCCATCATGGTGTTCCTGTTCATCATCCCGGGCATTCCGGCGGCGCTGGGTAACTTCGTGCTGCCCCTGCTGCTCGGCGCCAAGGATGTGGCCTTCCCGCGGTTGAACCTGGCCAGCTACTGGCTGTGGGTCACCGGCGCCATCTTCGCCGTGGTCTCCCTGGCCACCGGCGGCGTCGACACCGGTTGGACTTTCTACACGCCCTACTCCTCGTCGACCACGACCAGCGTGATCCCGATGGTCTTCGGCGTGTTCATCCTGGGCTTCAGCTCGATCTTCACCGGCCTGAACTTCATCGTCACCACCCACAAGCTTCGTCCGAAGAACATGGGCTGGTTCAACATGCCGCTGGTGATGTGGGCGCTCTACTCGACCGCCATCATCCAGGTCCTGGCCACCCCGGTGCTGGCGATCACCCTGCTGCTGCTGATCGCCGAACGGGCGATGGGGATCGGCATCTTCGATCCGGCACTGGGCGGCGACGCGGTATTGTTCCAGCATTTCTTCTGGTTCTACTCGCACCCCGCCGTGTACATCATGATCTTGCCGGCGATGGGCATCATCTCCGAGCTGATCGCGGTGTTCAGCCGCAAGCACATCTTCGGCTACACCTTCATCGCCTACTCCAGTGTCGCCATCGCGATCTTCGGCTTCATCGTCTGGGGCCACCACATGTTCACCTCGGGTCAGTCCGACCTGATGAACATGATCTTCGCGGCGCTGACCTTCAGCGTCTCGATCCCATCGGCGATCAAGGTCTGGAACTGGTTGGCGACGTTGTACAAGGGCTCGATCAGCTGGGACACGCCCATGCTGTACGCCCTCTCGTTCATGATCCTGTTCACCATCGGCGGTCTGACCGGGCTGTTCCTCGGCATGCTGGCCGTCGACGTGTTCCTCCACGACACCTACTTCGTGGTCGCGCACTTCCACTACGTGATGTTCGGCGGAACGGTCATCGCGTTCCTGGGCGGCCTGTTCTACTGGTGGCCCAAGATGACCGGCCGGATGTACAGCGAGTTCAGCGGCCGGCTCAGTGCCGCGCTGATCTTCATCGGCTTCAACGTCACCTTCTTCACCCAGTTCATCATGGGTAGCCGGGGCATGCCCCGCCGCTACTTCGACTACCTGCCGCGCTACGAGATCTTCCACCAGATCTCGACCATCGGCTCGTACATCATGGCGCTGGGCTTCCTGGTGGCGGCCTACTGCCTGGCCATGTCGCTGGTTCGCGGCAAGCTGGCGCCGGCCAACCCGTGGGGCGGCAACTCGCTGGAGTGGCACACCACGTCGCCGCCGCCGCTGCACAACTTCGAAGGTGAGCCGCGGGCCGACGACCCGTACGACTACGGCGACTGGGAATGGGATCAGTCCGCTGAAGGCTTCGTGCGCAAAGACGCCGAAGCCACCGCGTAACGACGCGTAACGACTTAGGGGAGAGGGCCGTGAGTCACGACCACGATCACGATCATCCGCCGTATCTGCAGCATCACTTCGATACGCCGGAACAGCAGTTCACCTCGAGCAAGCTCGGGATGTGGCTGTTCCTCGCGACCGAAGTGCTGATGTTCGGTGGGCTGTTCTGCGCGTATTCGGTCTACCGGGGCAACCACCCCGAGATCTTCATGTACGCGCACCAGTTCCTGGACACCAAGCTGGGTGCGATCAACACCGTGGTCCTGCTCTGCAGCAGTCTGACCATGGCCTGGGCGGTGCGCGCCGCCCAGCTGGGCCAGAAGAAGCTGCTGCCCTTCATGTTGATCCTGACCCTGGCCGGTGCCTTTGGCTTCATGGGCATCAAGTACATCGAGTACAGCTCCAAGTTCGACCACGGCCTGCTCTGGGCCCGGGCCTACGAGCCCCATGAAGAGGGTCACCACGGCGACGATCACGGCGACGGCCATGAAGCCGGGGCCGCCGATCACGGCGCCGCAGGCGAAGGTGGCGACGGGCACGGCGATGCCGACCACAATGGTGCGGCCGACCACAACGGAGCGGCCGACCACAACGGAGCCGCCGATCACAACGGAGCCGCCGATCACAACGGAGCCGCCGATCACAACGGCGACGCGGCCCATGATGCAGCGGCCGATGCGGGCGGTGACCACGCCGAGGCCCTTCCCGACGGGGTCCTCGAGATCCTGCCGTCCGGGCTCAAGGTAGAGAAGAGCACCATCGCTCCGCCGGGCTCCGCGCCCAGCGGAACCGTGTTGACCGTCTCCGACGCCGGCCACGGCGAACATCACGGACCCGAGCCGGAGAAGACCAAGGTCTTCTTCAGCATCTACTTCCTGATGACCGGCCTGCACGGCATTCACGTGTTGGGCGGCATCGTCGTGATCTTCTGGCTCCTGTTCAAGTCGCTGGGCGGCGCCTTCGGGCCCGAGTACTACACGCCCGTGGATCTGGTCGGCCTCTACTGGCACCTTGTCGACCTGATCTGGATCTTCCTGTTCCCGCTGCTGTACCTGATTCACTGATCCGAGGAGAGGACTCATGGCGTCATCGACAGACGGAAAGCACGTACCTCACGTCGTCCCCCTTTGGATCCTCATCGGGGTTCTGGCGATCCTGCTGGTGCTCACCTGGGCCACCGTGGCCGTCACCAGCTTTGATTTCGGTAGCAACATGAACCTCGTGGTCGCCATGGTGATCGCCGTGATCAAGGCGGCGCTGGTGGTCATGTTCTTCATGCACCTGGTCTGGGACCGCCCATTCAACACGGTCATCTTCGTCTCGGCCCTCGCCTTCGTAGGCCTGTTCATCATCCTGGCGCTGCTCGATACCGGTCAGTACCAGCCGACGATGATCCCGGGCTACACTGCCGCGGGCGGCGTGGTGCCGTAGGTGTCGGGAGGCTCCGGCCCGGGGGGCGGCCCCCGGCCGGTTCCTGCCCCGGACAAGACCCCGACCACCGTCGTCGCGCCTGACGGCGAACAGGGTGTCGAACATCCCGGTACCGGCACGCTGGGAGTGCAGATCTTCTGTGCCGGCCTCGCCTTTCTCTTCTTCGCGTCGCTGATCGGCTACCTCTGGATCCGCTTCCAGACCGATCCCTGGCCCCCCGAAGGGGTCAAGCCGCTGCCCTGGGGCATGGTGGTCAGCACCGCCGTGTTGGCCGGCTGTAGCGCCGGCATCCAGTGGGCCCTGGTGCGGATCCGCAAGGGCGATCAGAAGGGGCTGCGCGGTGGGCTGGCCTTCGCCTTCACCCTGGCCTTCGGTTTCCTCATCGCCCAGTCGATCAACTGGTATCTCTGGCTACCGGCCGATATTCTCGACCGCCGCACCGCGACCTACGTCCCGGAGCGCAACCCCTACACCGTGTTCTTCGTGGTCCTGACCGGGCTCCACGCGCTTCACATTCTCGGCGGGCTGATCCCACTGGGCGTGGTGATGCGCAACGCGTTCAAGGGCAAGTACACCTGGGCCTTCTATCCCGGCGTCAAGCAGAGCGCGATCTACTGGCACTTCCTCGGCGTGATCTGGCTGATCCTCTACGCCGTGCTGTTCATCACCGGCTGATTGGCCCAGAGCCTGCGGATCGCCCGGAGCCCGGCGGAGCGCTTCTCGCCGAATCCCGGGTCAGATGCCGTAGAGCGGGCGTAGTTTGCCTTCCAGGTGACGCATCAGCGGATCGGCCGAGAGCGGTTTGCCGGTGACGTGGGTGCAGAGATCGGCGGCCGTGCGGCTGGAGCCGGGCTCGTGCACATGCTCCCGGAGCCAGTTCAGCAGCCCCTCGAACTCACCCCGCTCGTAAGCGGCGTCCAGCCCACCCAGGTCCTGGTCGGCCTTCTCGTAGAGCTGGGCGCAGTAAAGATTGCCCAACGTGTAGGTCGGGAAATAGCCCATGGCGGTCATCGACCAGTGGATGTCCTGGAGGCAGCCGCGGGCGTCGTCGGGAACGTCCAGACCCAGCGCATCCTTGTACTCGGCATTCCAGGCCGCCGGGAGATCGCGGACGGCGAGATCCCCGGACAGTAACCGCCGTTCCAGTTCGAAGCGGATCATGATGTGCAGGTTGTAGGTCGCCTCGTCCGCCTCGACCCGGATCAGGCTGGGCTCGACCCGGTTGACGCCGCCGTACACGTCTTCGAAGCTCAGCTCGGCCACCTCGCCGCCGAAGTGCTCCTTGAGCCGCGGCAGGCACCAGCGCCAGAACGAGGCGCTGCGGCCGACCTGGTTCTCCCACATGCGGCTCTGGGACTCATGAATTCCGAGGGAGACCGCCTCTCCCCGGGGAGTTCCCAGGTGCTCGTAGGGCAGCCCCTGTTCGTACAGACCGTGGCCGGCCTCGTGCATCGTCGAGCCGATGGCGTCGGACAGGTTGTTCTCGTGGAACCGGGTGGTCAGCCGGACATCTCCGGGATGGTTGCCGCTACAGAACGGATGAGTCGAGACATCCAGCCGGCCCCGCTCGAAGTCGAAGCCGATGGCGCTCACGATGCTCTCGACGAAGCTCCGCTGCTTGTCCAGCGGCAACTTCACCTGCTGGAAGCGGTCGCTGGGGCGTTGCGGCGCCTCGGCGATCTCCCGGATCAGCACGGAAAGTCGCTCCCGCAGCGGCGTGAAGATGCGCTCGACCTCCTTGGCCGTGCAGCCCGGCTCGTAGTCCTCGGCCAGGGCATCCCAGACTTCGCCCCCTTCCGCCCAGCCGAAGCACTCCGCCTTGCGCCGCAACAGCGCGACCACCCGCTCCAGCACCGGCGCGAACCTGGAGAAGTCGCTCTCCTTGCGCGCCTCGGCCCAGACCGCTTGCCCTTCGCTGGCCAGCGCTGCTTCCTCGGCAACCAGCGATCCGGGCAGCTTGGTCTTGCGATCGAGGGAGCGGCGCAACTCACGCAGGTTGGTGGCCTGGGGAGACACCGGGTCCGCGCTCAGAGCCGGGTCCTGCTCGCACTCGGCCAGCAGGTCCTGGAACTCGGGCGCGACCGAGCGCTCGTGAGCCAACTGGGCCAGCAGCGCGAGCTGCTTGCCCCGGTAGGGCAGCCCGCCCTTGGGCATCTTGACCTCCTGGTCCCACGCCAGGATCGAGCTGGCTCCCGCGAGCAACTGGGTTTCCTGAACGCGAGCCATCAGCTTTTCGTAGGGCGTCATCGAGTCTCCGATCTCCATGCGAGAGGGGGTGAAGTCTTAGGCTGTCATCGGCGGCCGCCCGGGTCAACTGTCCCGGGCCCAACCGCCATGGGGAACCGCCCGGGTCAACCGCCATGGTCAACCGCCACGGGGAACCGCCATGGGGAAGCGTGCCGGGGCGTTTGCGACAAGCGGCCGGTCCCGGCCTAGAATCGGTGGATGATTCGAACCCAGTCCGCCCCCCGGGGTCCGTCGCACGCGTTGCTCCTCCTGCTGCTCTCGATCCTCCTCCTACTCGCCGGCTGCGGCGAGGAACTCGAGGTCAAACAGACCACCGTGGTCTTCGGCGACGGGACCGTCGAGCGTTCCATCGAGATCTGGGGCCGCACCGGGGAGCGGGGAATCCCCGAGGAGGCCGGGTGGCTGGCGGACAAGGCCCGCGTCCGGCTCGCGGAACCGGAAGCCTGGCGGGTGCGCGAGCGCGAGCCGGGGCACCTGGCCGCCGAGGCCCGTTTCCACGATGTGAGCGAGGTCCCGTCGACCCTGGCTCACGACACCGACTACGGCACGGTCTTCGATCGGAGCGAGATCCGCTTCGACCGCTTCGACCGGGTGATCCTGACTCACAGCCGCTATGTCGAGCGAATCGGCGACCCCTTTGACCGGGCGGATCTGAGCGCGGCCCTCGAGGCCCTGGCCGAGTGGTCCGCCGAGCAGCTCGCCGAGGAACTGGACCGGGAGTTCGGCGGCGCGATAAACCCGGCACCGGCCCAGGCGTTCCTCCGCGGAGACGCCCGCCGGCTGGCCGGGCGCCTGCTCGGCGAGGGCTCCGCCAGCGGGCCGCTGTTGGAGCGCGCCGAGGAAGACCCGCGAGCCGCCGAGGAACTGGCCCGGCTGCTGGCATCCTTCGGCGTGGCCCCGCTGCCGCCGGCGGGCGAGGACGATGACGCCACCGGAGCGGCGATCCTCCATTTTCTCGACTGGGCCCGGAACCGGGTCGCCGCGTCGTTGCGCGACGGCGATGGCCCGATCGCCCCCGAGAGCCTCGACTTCTGGCCCGACGAGCAAGCGCTGGAAGAGGCCTTTAGCGCCGCCTTCGACTCCGAGGCCGACAACCTGCCGCCACACCTGGAGGAGTTCGGCCGACTGAGCCGCCGCTTGCTCCAGTCGATGTCCGGCTATTACGGGGACGCCAGTGTTCCCTCCTTTCACTTCGAATACCGGGTCGAACTGCCGGGCAACTTGATTCGCACCAACGGAACTCCCGTCGAGGACGGGAGCCTGTGGTACCTGCAGAACGACGACATGCGACTCGGTGCGGAGTTGACCGTCGAGACCGTGGAACTGCACCGGGATGCCCTGGTGCGGCTGGGGGCCCGTCGCGACTTCGAGACCTCGGAGTTGGTGCGCATGGTGCACTGGTTCCAGGATCTCGAGACCGGCGAGGCGTTGGCGGAACTGCTGGCCGCGGCGGTCGATGCCGGTTCTCTCGACGTTCTGCTCGACGAGGAGCTGGAAGCTCCGCTGGGGGAGCCTGCCTTCGCGCTCCACAGCATGCTCGACCCGGATATCGACCGCTGGCCGCCCGGCTAGCCGTTC
>CAZBZH010000043.1:0-14235 GCA_964496265.1 uncultured Acidobacteriota bacterium
TTTCTTTCCGGAGCCTCACCCGAGGCCTCGGCGTTTTCCTCTCCGCCGTCGACGGGGGCAGCCCTCCGCTCACCCCGGGGGCGGTTCTCCGAGCGACGCCGTCCTCGCGGCTTCTTCGCCCGGGGCGCTTCCTCGGGGCACTCGACGGCGATGCGGACGTTCTTCACGCCGAAGCCGAACAGACCCTTGCGGCCGGTTTCGAGCACCCGGTAGTGGATGTCTTCCTCGGCGATGCCCAGCTGGGAGGCTGCGTCACGCAGCGTCTCTTCCAGCGTGGCTCCCTCGAACTCTTTCTCTCCACCGCTCATGGTGTAGACCCCTCGTCGGTAGTGCCGGCGTCCTTTCGGCCGGCGCGCTTGATCGCGCTTACGCCGCGCCCTCGGTCAGCTTCTCGGTGCGACGGTTGACCAACCACTGCTGGCCGATGCCCAGCAGGTTGTTGACGAACCAGTACAGCACCAGGCCGGCGGGCAGTCCCAGGCAGATGTAGGTGAAGAAGAACGGCATGATCATCATGATCTTCTGCTGCTGACGCTGCTGAGGATCGGTGACCTTGCTCATCGCCATCCACTGCTGGAAGCCCATCGTAGCACCCATCAGAAGCGGAGTGATCCAGAACGGATCGGCCACCGACAGGTCCTGGATCCAGCCGAAGAAGGGCGCACCGCGCAGCTCCACCGCCACGGTAAGCATGTTGTAGAAGCCGATCAGGATCGGGAACTGAGCCAGCATCGGCAGGCAACCGGTCAGGCCGCCCATGGGGTTGACCCCCTCGTTGCGGTACAGGTCCATGATCTCCTGCTGCATCTTGTTGCGCGACTGGAGATCCTTGACCTTCTTGTAGCGGTTGCGGATCTGGTTGACCTTGGGCTGGATCCGCTGCATCTGCAGCTGGCTCTTCTTGATGCTGACCATCGAATACTGGTTCAGCGGGAACAGCACCAGCCGCAGCAGCATGGTGGTCAGGATGATCGCCACGCCGTAGTTGGCCACTGTGTTGGCGTAGATCCACATCAGGCCCTGGAACACGAAGCGGGTGATCGCCCGCAGGAAGCCGTAGCTGGAGAACCAGATCGACTCCTCGAGTTCGTAGCCGATGTCCTGCAGCCGGTCGAACTTCTTGGCGCCGACGTAGAGCCGCGCTCCTTCCTCGGGAATCGAGACCGCGACCGAGAGCACGTCCCCTTCCTTGGGGGTCTCGCCTTCTTCAACCGGTTCCGAGGGCGTCAGCTCATCGATCCGCACGTTGACGTTGCTGCGGCCGTCCTGGGGGACGAACAGCGCGGTGAAGTACTGGTCTTCCAGACCGATCCAGGTGATATCCCCGGAGAACTCTTCCGGCTCCGCCTCATCGACGGCGATGCGGTCCGGCTTGGCCTTGCGCACGGTCTGACCGTTCATGCGGTAGGCCAGCTGCCCCGAGTAGTAGTAGGTCGTGCGGTCGACCTTGCTGTCCTGGGCGCCGAAACCGGGACCCCACATCATCCGCGCCGGCAGGCGGCGGCCCCGGTCGCGCACGTCCAGGGTGACGTCGGCCAGGTAGTCGCCCTCCCGCAGGGTCAGGGACTTCTCCACCTCGATGCCGCGGCCGTCGGCCCAGCGGAAGGTCACCTTGCGCCCCCGATCGACCACCTCCTCGCTCACGGTGAACAGGGCACCGTTGATCATGGTGGCCAGGCCCTCGTCGTCCATATCGACGGCCATGGGGAACATCCGCAGATCCTGTTCCTGCCAGGCGGGTACCAGCTCCAGCGCCTCGCCGTCGGTATTGGCCTGACCCTTGACGCGCCAGGAATCGATGCGGCCACCCCGGTTGTTCAGCACGACCTCGCTGAGGTCGGTGCTCAGGGTCACCGTCTGTTCGGCGGCCGCGGCGGAGGCCTCGTAGGACTGAGGCGTCGCCTCGACGGTGGTCACGCCGGAGTCGGGGGTGCCGGGCGAGGTCGAGGGACCGGAGGTGTCCTCGCTACGTTCTTCACCGGCGCTCGCCGATCCGGAGACTTCGGCGGGATCGGCGGCATCGGCCGGTTTTCGTTCGGGCGCGGTCATGGTGGCCCAGACGAACAGCACGACGGCAGACAGCAACGAGGCCAACAGCAGACGTTTCTCGGTGGACATGCTCTTCTCAGTGACGGTGGTGGCATTCGTCGGTCGGAATCGGGACCGGGTCGTATCCACCTTTATGGAAGGGGTGGCACCGCATCAGGCGGCGCAGGGCCATCCACCCGCCGCGCAGCACGCCGTGAAGCTCGACCGCTTCCATGGCGTAGACGGAACAGGTGGGCTCGAATCGACAGGCCGGCGGTAACAGCGGCGAGATGAACAGCTTGTAGCCGCGCAACAGCGCGATCACCGCCTTGCGGATCAACCCTCGAACCTCCCGGCCAGGGCGGCGAACCGGCGCAGAAACTCCGCGTCCAGCTCGGCGGTCGATCGATCCTTGATCGGGTGTTTGGCGTTGACCACCAGGTCCAGGGCAGGGCCCAGGTCGTGGCGGTGCTTGCGAAAGACCTCGCGTAGCCTTCGTTTGATCTTGTTGCGCACGACGGCACCGCCGATCTTGCGGGTCACGGTGACCCCCAGGCGGCAATGGCCTACCTCGTTGGGCAGGCCGAACAAGATGAAGGAAGAAGAGCCGACGCGCAGGCCGCGCTCGTAGACCTCGAGGAACTGGGTCCGAGCGGTGAGCCTGCTAGATCCCGGGTAACGCTGATCGGGCAGGCGTTCGTCAGCAGCCGAGGCGCTTCCGGCCTTTTCTGCGGCGCCGGGCGATGACAAGTCGACCCCCCTTGGTGCGCATCCGAGCGCGGAAGCCATGCTTCTTACTTCGCTTGCGGTTATTGGGCTGAAAAGTCCGCTTCATCGTCTCACTTCCCGAGCCGGTTCAATGCCCGTATCTGTTCAGGTGTCTTGACTTGCCCGATACAGCCGGGCCGAAACCGACATGGTAGGGAAGGCCCCGCAACCTGTCAAGATCGCCTGTTCACGGGCATTTTCGCGCCTTGCAACGCCTTAGTATCGCTTGAAGGCCGCGTCGGCACTGTGTTAGGCTCCGTCGGTCTCGACGCACGGACTACTCGAAAAGCACATCACAAGTCGATCCGGTGGCCCTTTCGGGGTGAGGGAATCACTTGCCGTTGGCGCGATGTTTCTACCGTTTCTCCAACCTACTCGACATCAGCGCCTCGCCCCTTCCTAGTTTACATAATCCTAACCGGTCACCATCGTCCTGGGCCCGAATCTCCCTCAAGAATCAAGCCTTTACGCCGCCCACCGCTTTTTCACAGGTGTGGAAAAACTGTGCACGCATAGGCGAGCCCAGCGTCGAGTCGCCCGTTCCTAGTTGCATGGCCCGCCGCCCGGTACCCCAGGCCGACGGCGTAGAGATGGAGGCATAGCGTTGCAGGGGGCTCTGTCCAAGAACACCTGGGATCAGGTCCTGGAGCGTGTCGAGCGCAAGGTAAACGCGCACTCGTTCCGCACCTGGTTCAAACCCACGTCGTACCTGACCGAAGACGCCGCGAGTCTGTCGGTACGCGTTCCCAATAACTGGTTCGCCGAGTGGTTGCGCAGCAACTACATCGGCGTGATCACGGAGACGCTGCGCGATCTGCAACGGCCGGTCGCCATCCAGTTCGTCACCGAATCCCAACTCGCGACACCCGCCACCCTCGAGCCGGTGGCGGTCCAGAAAGAAGCGGAGAACGCCGGAACTCCACCGCCGGCGGCGATGCCGACAACCGGCAACCAGGCGCCCTCGGTGGCGACCTCGGCGAAGTCCACCGGAGGCAACACCGCGGGCAACGGCCACGCGATGAACGGTTCCGGCTGGCTCAATCCGCGCTACACCTTCGAGACCTTCGTGGCCTCGTCGAGTAACCAGTTCGCTCACGCCGCGGCGATGGCCGTGGCCGAGCTACCCGCCCGGGCCTACAACCCGCTCTACATCTACGGGGGCACCGGGCTGGGCAAGACGCACCTGATGCAGGCGATCGGCAACGCCCTGGCCGCCGACGGCCGCAAGCGGATGCGCTACATCTCCAGCGAGAATTTCGTCAACGAGCTGATCGAGTCGATCCGCTTCGAGAAGATGACCGAGTTCCGCGAGAAGTACCGCAACGTCGATCTGCTGCTGATTGACGATATTCAGTTCCTGGCGAGCAAGGAGCGCACTCAGGAGGAGTTCTTCCACACCTTCAACGCGCTCTACGACTCGATGCGCCAGATCGTGATTACCAGCGACGTGCCGCCCCGTTTCATCCCGACCATCGAGGAACGGCTGCGTTCCCGCTTCGAGTGGGGACTGATCGCCGACATTCAGCCGCCGGATCTCGAGACCAAGGTCGCGATCCTGCGCAAGAAGGCCGAGGCGGAAGGCGCGGAGCTGCCGGACAACGTGGCGCTGTTCATCGCATCCAACAGCAAGTCGAACATTCGTGAGCTCGAGGGGGCGCTGATTCGCGTGATCGCCTACGCCTCGATGTCCGGCCGCAAGATCGACCTGGATCTCGCCACGGAGACGCTGAGGGACTTCCTCACGCCGGAGTCTCCCGCGGTCACCGTGGAGAACATCCAGAAAGAGGTCAGCAACCACTTCAACCTGCGGGTCAGCGAACTGAAGTCCAAGAACAACAGTCCGCTGGTGGCCAGGCCTCGTCAGATCGCGATGTACCTGTGCAAGAAACTGACGTCCTGTTCGCTACCGGATATCGGCAAGCGCTTCGGCGGCAAGCACCACACCACGGTGCTCCACGCCGTGCAGCGGGTCGACAAGCGTCGTCAACAGGAACCGGAATTCGACCAGCTCGTGCAGAAGTTCACCGACTCGTTGAGCTGATTCGAATTTTCCACAGGGTGGCCGTTAACAGGCTGTTGATTTCCGGTGGATGGAAACGCGGTCCTGAAAAGCGGAGCCACACTGTGGATGGAGGGGGTCGGGTCCAGGGGTTACCCACAGGCCCGTGCTAAGCCTAAGTCCTTTGACTGGAAGGTGTTGAACGAGAATCCACATTTCCACCGAGCCTACGGTTACGGCTACGGTCTGTTCCTCTCTAATGAGGATATGATTGGGATTCTCTTTCGCGACGATGAGTGAGGAAATCATGGAGTTCGTGATCAAGCGGAGCGACCTGGTAAAGGAGCTCCAGACGGTGACCGGGGTGGTCGAGAAGCGAGCCACCCTGCCCATCCTGGCCAACCTGTTGCTGGAGACCGATGACAAGGGTCTGTCGGTTGGTGCCAGCGACCTCGAGGTCACCATTCGCGGCACCGCCGAGGCCACCGTGGTCAAGCCGGGTCACGTGACCCTGCCCGCGGGCAAGCTGCACGAGATCGCCAGGTCCCTGCCCGATGCCGAGGTGCAGTTCAAGCTGCTCGATCGTCATCAGGTGTCGATCACCTGTGAACGGACTCGCTACCGGATCTCGGGGCAACCCCGGGACGAGTTCCCCAAGTTCCCCGAGTTCGATGACTCCAAGGCGATCCAGGTTCCCGGACCGGTGTTCGCCCAGATGATCGAACGGGTGACCTTCGCCATCACCACCGAGGATCCCCGCTACTCGCTCAACGGAGCCCTGTGCAAGATCGAGGACGGCTCCCTGACCCTGGTCGCCACCGACGGCCACCGTCTGGCCTACATCACCCGTGATCTCGGCCTGACGCCCCCTGAGGGCAACTTCTCGGTGATTGTGCCCAAGAAGGCGCTGACCGAGATTCTCAAGCTGGCGTCGGAGCTGGGCCCCGAGGACACCGTGGCCTTCGGCAAGGCGGGCAAGCAGGTCTTCTTCGAGGTCGCCGGCCATCGCCTGACCTCGACCCTGCTCGAAGGGAACTTCCCCCGCTATGAAAACGTGATGCCGGGAGAGTGCACGAGCCACGTGATCGTGCCCACCGAGGATCTGTCTCAGGCGGTCCGTCGCGTGTCCCTGCTGGCCAGTGACCGTTTCGGTCGCGCGGTTAAGCTGGAGCTCTCCAAGGGCAAGCTGGAGCTCTCCAGCGAGACCGAGGTGGGGGAGGCCCACGAGAGCCTGCACGTCGACTACGACGGCGAGTCGATGACCATCGGCTTCAATGCCCGCTACCTGCTGGACTACCTGGGTGTGGTCGGGTCCCCGTCGGTGCGGCTCGAACTCAACCCCTCGGCCGACGGCACCAAGCCCAACGCGGCCCAGGCGGGAGATCGCCCCGGTCAGTTCCGTCCCGATCCGGCTGACGAGGCCGACTATCGCTACATCGTCATGCCGATGCACCTGTAGTTCTGGGCACTCGGTCCTTGGCCGGTCGCCGATTTCGCCGAACAGGGCGCCTGGAGCGCTAGCGGGTGTGGCTGCAGAAGCTCCACGTCGACGGACTGCGTAACCTCCAGGGAATCGAGCTTTCCCCGGGGCGGGGACTGACCGTCATCGTCGGACGCAACGGGCAGGGCAAGAGCAGCCTGCTCGAATCGATCTACATGCTGGCCACCGGCCGCTCCTTCCGCACCCGCAAGCTGGACGAACTGGTCCGCTGGGGTGGGGCCACCATCCGGATTGAAGGCGAAGTCGAGGCGAAGAGCGACCACTCCCGGCTCAAGGTGATCATGCACGGCAAGGAGCGCCGTTTGATGGTCAATGGGGCGGAAAAAGGGCTAGAATCCTACCTGGGTCGGCTGGATCTGATCGATCTGACGGCCGATCGCATGCATGCCCTCAAGGGCAGTCCCCAGGAGCGCCGGCGCTTCATCGATCGCGGCGTGGTGGGTCTCTCGCCAGGCTACCTGCGCGCTCTCGGGGAGTATCGAAGGGTGCTGCAGCAGCGGAACGCGTTGCTCCGCGGCGGCATCCGCTCCGACGCCGCCGGGCAGCTCGATGCCTGGGATGAACGGCTGGTCGCGGCCGCCCAGGGAGTGCACCTGCGGCGCCGGGAATACCTGGAACGGTTGAAGGCGCGCACGGCGGAGATCGCCAAGCTGGTCTTCCCCGACGGAGAGGCCCTGACCCTGCGTTATCGCTGCTCTCCGAGAGATGCGGAAAAGGCCGATCCTTCGGGCTTTTCTTCGATGTTCGCCCAGGCGCTCAGACGGCAGCGGGAGACCGATCAGGGGGTCGGTTTCACCACCCTGGGACCCCACCGGGACGACCTCGCCGTGGAGCTCGAAGGGAACGATTTGAGGAAGTTCGGGAGTGCTGGTCAGACCCGGGCGTCAATGGTAGCGTTGAAGCTGGCAAAGCTGGAGTTACTGAAGGAACAACGGGGCACCCACCCCCTGTTCTTGATGGATGATTTCGACGCCGATCTCGACGAGATCCGCGCCCGGGCGGTAGCCGAGTCCCTGGCTCAGGGAGGCTTCCAGACCGTGGTCGCCACATCCAAGATCAGCTTCATCGAAGCGATCGGCGTGAACTTCGATCAGATCCGCATGGAAAAGGGCGTGGCTCACGCCTGACATCGACCTCAGCGTTTGCCCAAGAGAGCAATCATTCTTTCGCGGCTAACTCCGTGCCGCCGGCCGAAGGGTCGGGCAATGGGGCGTCGCGCCGGAAGTGCCCATGAGTGAAGAACCGGTCACCCAGGCCGCCGATTCGGCGGCTGATTACGATTCATCAAAGATCAAGGTCCTCGAAGGGCTCGAAGCCGTTCGCAAGCGACCTGCGATGTACATCGGCTCGACCTCGATCGCCGGTCTGCATCACCTGGTCTACGAGGTCGTCGACAACTCGGTCGATGAAGCCCAGGCGGGGTTCTGCGACGAGGTCGGCGTCACGATCCACATTGATAACTCGGTGACGGTCGTCGACAACGGCCGCGGCATCCCCACCGACATGCACGAGACCGAGGGCAAGCCCGCTGCCGAGGTGGTGCTGACCACCCTCCACGCCGGCGGTAAGTTCGAGAACGACGCCTACAAGGTGTCGGGCGGTCTGCACGGTGTGGGTATCTCGGTGGTCAACGCCCTGTCGGAGCGGCTCGAGCTCGAGATCTGGCGGGACAACAAGAGCTACACCCAGCACTACGCCCGGGGCGACGCCCAGATCGAGTTCAAGGAGACCGGCTCCACCGATAAGCGGGGCACCAAGGTCACCTTCAAGCCCGATCCGCAGATCTTCGAAGAGCTGGTGTTCTCCTACGAGACCCTGGCCCAGCGGCTGCGGGAGATGGCCTTCCTCAACAAGGGCCTGAAGATCGTCCTGCGCGATGAGCGCGGGGAGACGCCCAAGGAAGCGGTCTACCACTTTGCCGGCGGCATTCGAGAATTCGTTTCGCACCTGAACAAGGCACGTAGCGTGCTGCACGACCCGCCGATCTACGTCGAGGGCACCTCGGCCGATGGCGAGGTGCTGGTCGAGATCGCGATGCAGTGGAACGACTCGTACAACGAGACGGTGCTGTCCTTCGCCAACTCGATCAATACCCACGAGGGCGGCAGCCACCTGGCCGGGTTCAAGGCGGCGCTGACCCGCACCGTGAACAACTACGCGGCCAACGCCAACCTGGGCAAGGACGCGAAAGATGTCTCGCTCTCGGGCGAGGACTGCCGCGAAGGCATGACCGCGATCATCTCGGTCAAGATCCCGCGGCCCCAGTTCGAGGGTCAGACCAAGACCAAGCTGGGCAACTCCGAGGTCAAGGGCTCGGTCGAGACGATGGTCAACGACCGGCTCGGCGCGTTCTTCGAGGAGAACCCTGCGGTCGCCAAGAAGATCGTGATGAAGACGGTCGAGGCGGCCCGGGCCCGGGAGGCGGCGCGCAAGGCGCGGGAACTGACCCGGCGTAAGGGCGCCCTCGATTCCGGTTCGCTTCCCGGCAAGCTTGCCGATTGCCAGGAGCGGGATCCCGACCAGTGCGAACTGTTCCTGGTCGAGGGTGACTCCGCAGGCGGTTCGGCCAAGCAGGGCCGCGACCGGCGTTTCCAGGCGATCCTTCCCCTGCGCGGAAAGATCCTCAACGTCGAGAAGGCACGCTTCGACAAGATGCTGGGCCACGAAGAGATCCGCACGTTGATCGCGGCGCTGGGCACCGGCATCGGCGAGGACGAGTTCGACGTCTCCAAGCTGCGCTACGGCCGGATCATGATCATGACCGATGCCGACGTTGACGGCGCCCACATCCGAACGTTGCTGCTGACCTTCTTCTACCGCCAGATGCGGGAACTGGTCGAGCGCGGCCACGTGCTGATCGCGCAGCCGCCGCTTTACAAGGTCAGCCGCGGCAAGGAAGAGATGTATCTCTCGAGCGACGCCGAGCTCGCCGCCTTCGTCGTGCGCAAGGCGACCGAGAGCCGCACCATCAAGGTGGTCGAGAGCGGCAAGGAGATCTCCGGGGCCGAGCTGCAGAACCTGATGACCAAGCTCGCCGAGTACAACGGCTACCGCAGCGCGTTGGAGCGGCTGGGCATCGACCGGGATATCGCCGAGGCGGTATTGCGGGCGGGTCTCGGCGAGCGCGCCGATCTGGAGAACAGCAAGAAGCTCGACGTGCTCGCCGGCTACCTCGGCGAACTGGGCCACGAGGTGATCTCCACCGAGAAGGACAAGGAGCACGGCCTGCACGAGCTGGTGCTGCTGACCGGCCGTGGTCGCCGCCGGGTGCGGGTCAACCTCGAGCTGATCGAGTCCATCGAGATGCGGCAGCTTCGCCGTCTCCGTCCGGTGGTCGAACCGGTTGCCACCGGCGCGATCACGATCATGGGCGACAAGGACGACATCAACGTGGCCGGGATGGATGAACTGGTGCTCAAGCTTGACGAGATCGGCAAGAAGGGCATGAGCATCCAGCGCTACAAGGGTCTCGGTGAAATGAACCCGGACCAGCTGTGGGAAACCACCATGGACCCCGATCGCCGCCGGGTGCTCGAGGTCAAGATCGACGATGCCGCGGAAGCGGACATGCTGTTCTCGGTGCTGATGGGGGATGCGGTGGAACCGCGCCGTCAGTTCATCGAAGACAACGCGCTCGACGTCCAGAACCTGGACGTTTAGTCGGAGATTCACGTGGAAGGCGAAACCAGAGAACCGATTCAGATTGAGGACGAGCTGAAACGCTCATACCTCGACTACGCCATGAGCGTGATCATCGGCCGCGCGCTGCCTGATGTGCGCGACGGCCTCAAGCCGGTGCACCGGCGCGCGCTCTACGCCATGTACGAGACCGGCAACACGCCGGACAAGCCCTACCGAAAGTCCGCTCGCGCCGTCGGTACGATCATCGGCCGCTATCACCCTCACGGCGATACGGCGATCTACGACACCATCGTGCGACTGGCCCAGGACTTCTCGATGCGCTATCCGCTGGTCGACGGCCAGGGGAACTTCGGCTCCGTCGACGGCGACCGGCCCGCGGCCATGCGTTACACCGAGGCGCGGCTGGACAAGCTGGCGCTGGAACTGACCCGGGACATCGAAAAAGACACCGTCGACTTCGCGCCGAACTACGACGGCTCCGAGCAGGAGCCGGTGGTGCTGCCGGCGGCCTACCCCAACCTGCTGGTCAACGGCTCGTCGGGTATCGCGGTGGGTATGGCGACCAACGTGCCGCCCCACAACCTCAACGAGATCGCCGAGGCGGTCAAGTTGGTGGTCAAGAATCCGGAGGTCACCCTCCAGGAACTGATGGAGGTGGTGCCTGGTCCGGACTTCCCCACCGGCGCCATCATCCACGGCGTTCAGGGGATTCAGCAGGCCTACACCACCGGTCGCGGCCGCATCCAGCTGCGGGCCAAGGCGGATATCGAGGAGCACCCGCGGCGCAAGGACCGCGAGGTGATCATCGTCCACGAGCTGCCCTATCAGGTGAACAAGGCCCAGCTGATCGAGGAGATTGCCCACCTGGTCCGCGACAAGCGGGTCGAGGGCATCAGCGACATCCGCGACGAGTCCGACCGGGACGGCATGCGGGTGGTCATCGAGCTGAAGAAGGATGAGAACGCCAACGTCATCCTCAACAAGCTGTACAAGTTCTCCAAGCTGCAGGTCACCTTCGGCGTGATCAACCTGGCGATCGTCCACGGCCGGCCGCAACTGCTGCCGCTCAAGGACATGCTGCGGCACTTCGTCGACTTCCGTCGCGAGGTGATCGTCCGCCGCACCCAGTTCGATCTGAAGAAAGCCGAGGAGCGGGCCCACATTCTGGAAGGCCTGAAGAAGGCGCTGGATCATCTCGACGAGGTGATCGCGCTGATTCGCCAGTCCAAGACCGGCCCCGAGGCCAAGGAGGCGCTGCGACTGCGCTTCCACTTCAGCGAGATCCAGGCTCAGGCGATCCTGGACATGCGGCTGCAGCGGCTGACCGGGCTCGAGCGGCAGAAGATCGTCGAGGAGTACGAAGAGGTCCTCAAGCTGATCGAGCGGCTCAAGCAGATCCTCGGCAGCGAGCAGCTCCAGCTCGACATCGTCGTCGAAGAACTCGAGGCGGTGCAGCACAAGTTCGGCGACGAGCGCCGCAGTGAGATCCGTCCCCACGAGGACGAGATCTCGATCGAGGACCTGATCGAGGACGAGCAGGTCGTGATCACGGTGAGCCACACCGGCTACATCAAGCGCACGGCGCTCTCGACCTACCGCAGCCAGGCGCGAGGCGGCAAGGGCCGCATCGGCATGAAGCCTCGCGACGAGGATGCAGTCGAGCATCTGTTCGTGGCCTCGACCCACGATTACATCCTGGTCTTGACCTCGGCCGGCAAGCTCTACTGGCTGAAGGTGCACCACATCCCCGATGTGAACGCCGCCGGCAAGGGCAAGGCGGTGGTCAACCTGGTGCAGCTGAGCTCCGGTGAGAAGATCGCGGCGATGATCGCGGTTCGCGAGTTCCCCGACGATCAGTTCGTCGTGCTGGCCAGCAACCACGGCTACATCAAGCGCACGCCGCTTTCGGCGTTCAGCCGGCCCCGGGCCAACGGCATCCAGGCGGTCAGTCTGGGCGAAGGGGACAACATCCTGGCCGCCGGGATTTCCAGCGGCGAGGATCAGGTCTTCATGGCCACCGCCCAGGGCAAGTCGGTCCGCTTCAAGGAAACCGACGTGCGGCCGATGGGCCGCACCGCCCGCGGCGTGATCGGCATCCGCCTGGCCGAAGGGGACGAACTGGTCTCCATGAAGGTGCTCTCGGGCAAGCCGGACATCCTGACCGTGACCTCCAACGGCTACGGTAAGCGCTCCGACCTCGAGGAGTACCGGGTCCAGGGCCGTGGAGGCAGCGGCATCATCAACATGCGCACCTCGGACCGCAACGGACTGGTCGTCGCCGCCATGGAAGTCGACGACGAGAACCAGGTGCTGTTGATCACTGGCCGTGGCAAGCTGATCCGCATGGATGTGGCCGGCATCAGCCGCATCGGCCGCGCGACCCAGGGCGTGCGCCTGATCCAGACCGGCGAGGACGACCACGTCGTCGCCGCGATCAAGACCGAGGAACGGGAAGAGGAAGGCACCGAGGCGCCGGTGGAATCGGCTTCTGCCGAGGAAGCTTCGGCCGCGGAGGCGCCTGAAGAATCGGACGCCGACGCGACGGAAGACGGCGACGACGGCAAGGAAGAGTAACTCGCGGGTTCGCCTGCCCTGAGCAGGCCGAAAGGCCGCGGCGAAGGAGATTGGGAATGAAGTTCTTTATCGATACCGCCAACGTCGACGAGATCCGCGAGGCTGCCAGCCTGGGGATGCTCGACGGGGTCACCACCAACCCGAGCCTCGTGGCCAAGGAAGGCCGCGACTTCAACGAGGTGCTGCGGGAGATCGTGACGCTGGTCAACGGTCCGATCTCTGCCGAGGTCACCGCCACCGACACCGAGGGGATGGTGGCGCAAGGCCGTGAGCTGGCCAAGATCCACCCCAACATCACCGTCAAGGTGCCGCTGATCAAGGAAGGCATCCAGACCTGTAAGACCCTGCGGGACGAGGGCATCAAGGTCAACGTGACGTTGTGCTTCTCGCCGAGCCAGGCGCTGCTGGCCGCCAAGGCGGGCGCCAGCTTCATCAGCCCGTTCATCGGCCGGCTGGACGACATCTCCCACGACGGGATGGAACTGATCCGCCAGATCCGGGTGATCTACGACAACTACGGCTTCGAGACCGAGATCCTGGCGGCGTCGATCCGCCACCCGATCCACCTGGTCGAATCCGCCCTGGCCGGTGCCGACGTGGCGACGATGCCCTACAAGGTCATCCTGCAGCTGCTCAAGCACCCGCTGACCGACATCGGTCAGGCCAAGTTCATGGCGGATTGGGAAAAGACCAAGGGCTAGCGGTCCCTCAGATGTTCAGCTCGTCGGACTCCTCGAGGACTTCTTCGAGGAGTTCGTCGAGGCTCATCCGTCCCGCCTGGTTTCGAACGAACGCACCTTCCTCCGCTGAAGCACCTTCCATCAAACGACGCAGATCGCGTCGGCTTCGATGGCTCCCATGCTGAATCCAGATCAGCTTGCTGAGCACCGCGTCCGCCCGGGAGACGACCGGATACCGGGTACCCGGAAATAGTTCGACCATCACGGACCTCTCCAGTTCGCCGGGAATCAGGCAGCGGACGTAGAGATCCAGCTTGACGACGGTTTCTGAGTCCAGCACCTGAAACATCTTGCCGGCGGTGATCGCCGCCGAGGCGGTGTTCGCGCTGAACTCGAAGTCGGCGCGGGCCAACCTGTCGAGAAGGCTCGACTCCACGGCGCGGACCTGGTCCGGGTCGAGGACAAGGTCGACGTCCTGGGTCATCCGTGGTTCGCCGTATGCGATAGAGGTCAGGCCGCCGGTCAAATGGAACCGGATATCGAGCTCCGTGAGGATGTCGGCCAGGCGCTTGAGGGCCGGGAGGAACGATTCAGCGGGCAGCACGGTCGCGTCGCTCTTCGGCCCATGCACGAAAATGCGGATCCGAACCGTAGAGGCGGAAGGCGAGTTCCCAGCGCAGTTCGTCGTCGGAAATATCCGGATGCTCCGTCCGGATTTGACGCAGGATGAACTCGCGAGACCAGCGCAGGAGCGCTTCTGCACGCTGCACCCGCTGGGCCGGCGTCATCTCCCGGACAAGCTCCGCATATCTTTCTTCGGCTTGGCTCACGCTTCGATCTTAACAGCAGCAGACCGGCGGAGCGGGTCCTCGAGCAACCTCGCGGACCCGCCCGGCCACATCCTAGCCCTTGCTACAGCAGGCCGCTTCCGCCGAACTCGCTGCCGCAGCGCTTTGCGCCGCCGTATCGGTCTCGGGGGTGTCGTCGGTGACCCGGTACCACTCCCACTTGATGCCCTGGGGCTCCACCGACCAGACCTTGTC
>CAZBZH010000044.1:0-14127 GCA_964496265.1 uncultured Acidobacteriota bacterium
GAGAACAGGCGACGAACTCCACCTGGGGCGTGACCTTCGGCCGCGAGAAGGAGCGCAACCTGGGTCGCGCCGCGATGACCGCGGTCACCGACTTTTGCTCGGGCGGCTTCGTGGAGGCGTGCCAGTACTACATCCTGCTGGGAGACCCTGCCATGGAGCTGGTCGTGCCCGCCGTCGCGCCGGCCCTTGACCTCCAGGCGGTGCCCGGCAACGGAGAGGTCGACCTCTCCTGGGTGCGGAGCGACACTCCCGGAGCGCTTTACGATATCTACCGCAGCCCCACGGCCAACGCGGTCCACTCCCGGGTCAACCCCAGTCCGGTCGCCTGCGGAACCCCGGATCCCGAGCGTTGCGCCTACACCGATACCACCGCGGGAAACAACCGCACCTGGTACTACTACGTGGTCGCGGTCGACGCCGAGGGCTTCGAGTCCCGCTGGTCCAACTTCAACGACATCTGCCTGACCGATCCCGGCGATCCCGACTGCGTCAGCGCGCTGCCGATCAATCCCAATCCTCCGCTCGAGCCGACCGGCCTCAGCGCCGTGGATGCGGAGACCGGCGGAAGGTTGGATCTCAGCTGGGACCCCAACCCGGAGTCGGACATCCTGCGCTACAAGGTGTTGAACAGCGACGACCCCGGCTGCTTCGTCGGTGGGGACGGCTGCTCGCCCGCGCCGGGCTGCGTGCCGACCGAAACGCTGACCGATGACGGCGCGACCACCAGCCTCAGCCTGACCGGCCTGGTGGACGGCACCGAGTACTTCAGTGTCGTCGTCGCGGTCAACACCTCGGACCGGGAGTCCTGTTTCTCCTCCCAGGCGAGCGCGATTCCGACCACGGTCCTCGGGGTCAAGGCACCCTCGTTCATTTCGGACCTCACCCTCGACAAGTCGGGGAATGACACGGTCCTTTCCTGGCAGGCGGTCGGCTCCGACATCTACGACAAGGGGGAGTCGGTCGACAGCTACGAGATCTATCGCGGAACGACCCCGGGCTTCACCCCCTCGGCGGCGACCCGGATCGCCACCGTGCCGTCGGGGCAGACCAGCTACACCGACAGCGGCGCGCTGCTGACCTCCGATCCGTATCACTATCTGGTGCGGGCGGTCGACGTGGAAGGCTTCGGCGGTGGGCTGGGGAATCAGCTTCCCGGTTCGATTCTCGACCTGGAGATCGGCAAGAACGGGACCTGCTCGATCACCGTGGCCCAGTTCTGTCTCGAGGACGGGGAGTGCCCCGGCGGGGAAACCTGCGAGGTCTCGGGGGACATGGTCACCCTGCGCTGGAGCCCGGTGACCACCGACTTCGACGGCAACCCCTGGCCCGTGGACCACTACGAGGTCTACTCCGGCGGGGCGCCGATCCCGCGCAGCGATCTATGCGATCCCTTCGACGAGACGTGTAGCAGCCCCACTCCGCTGGGCGACGACATCACCGGGACGAGCTTCGAGACCCTTCCGCCGGGAGGGCTCGTGTTCTACAACGTGATCACCGTCGATCCGCGGGGGAACCGCAGTCCCTTCTAGCCGGAGGCGGCGGGCACCCGCGTGCTAGGCTCGCCGCGGAGGAACGGGGCTTGGCTTCCGAAGGTGATTCGAACGCCCGTGACGCGGAGTTGGCGGCCAGGGCCGTCGACGGCGACGTCCGGGCACTCGATGAACTGATCGACCTCCATGAGAGCCGGGTTCTGCGGGTGCTGCGCCTGATGGGCGTCCCGGCCCAGGAGCGGGAAGACGTGGCCCAGGAGGTCTTCCTCCGGGTCTTTCGCCACCTTCGCGGGTTCCGCCGCAACCGCTCCTTCCAGTCCTGGCTCTACAAGATCTGCGTCAACGCCGCCTACGATCATCGCGGCCGGGTGGGCCGCCGGGCCGAGGAGCCCATGGCCGACGGGTTCGAGGGGCCCGCGGCTCCGTTGCCCCGCGGGGGGGAGAGCCCCGAGGCCCATCATCTGCGGATCACCCTGGAGCGGGCGCTGGTCGATCTGACCGATCGGGAGCGGGCGGTCTTCATCCTGCGCAACTTCGAGGGGCTCGAGACCCGGGATATCGCCCGAACCCTGGGGATCACCTCGATTACGGTGCGCCGGCACCTCAGCCGGGCCGAATCCCGGCTGCGCGAGAGGCTGGAAGCGGACGCCGGGGTGCCGCTCGTCGAAGAACGTCGAAAAAAATTCGGCGGCGATTGAACGCAGCCCCCCTCTCACCGGTATTCCCTCTGTGAACACGGAGAGATGCCATGAGAAACATTCATTCAGGCGAAGGAAGAGCGAAAGATCGTCTGGCGCAGGCCGTCGAGGCGGCTCGCTCGGTCGAGGGGGAGCGGATCTCCTCGTCGACTCGGCAGCGTCTGGCGTCCCGGCTGGCGGCGAATGAGGCTGCCCCCGGGCTGCTTGCGCCTCTCTTTCGCCCGTTGAGCCACTCGCTCGCGGCCGTGGTGGCTCCGGTGCTGGTCGTCGGCGCGGTGATGCTGGCGATCAACCACGAGGGTATCGGGGGCGATTCGATCGGGGCTGCGGGGCAAAGCGCCACCCGGATCGACGCCATGAAGGTCGAAGGCCGCGTGGTCTTCAATATCAGCAACGGGGGGCAGGAGCACACGGTCGTGCGTTCGGCCGATCCGAGCCGTTTCGACGATTCCGAGGCCGTCCGGGTCAACGACGCCTACGTCGACCGGCTGGACTCCGGCTCCAAGGTCACCTTTTACCGGATTAACTGAGCATTTTCGCGAAAGTCATGTCGCAACTTATTCGTCACAACCAGGTAGCTACGTGGGGGGAGAATCCCCTTGACGGGCATCCGGATCCCGGTACATTAAGGGCGTCTTTTACCGACAGCACCTCTGTGCCGGGGCGCCGGGGATCGTCGAGTGCGTCTATCGCGGGTGTGACATCGGAGGAGTAAAGGAATGAGGAAGTCTACTTTTGTCATCAGTGTGCTCGTGGCTGTTGCCGTCGTGGCCGCTGGTGGTCTGTTCGCGTCCAACATGGGCTTTAAGCTCAACTACCAGCTCGCCGCCGCCGGCGATTCGACCTCTTACGGCACGTCCCAGAGCGGTAACAACGTTCTGGCCCTGCCGTACAACCGTCAGGCCGGTATCGACGATTCGCAGCAGCTCGTCGACGACATCGTCGCCTCCGGCGGCGCCGTCACGAACGTCCAGCGTTTCGACGAAGCCACTGATGGTCTCGAAACCTTCACCCCCGGTGCGAAGGGTGCTACCCCGTTCGCTCTGGTCCCCGGTGAAGCTCTGTTCGTCGTCATGGCTGCCGGTGGTGGTGTCGATTACATCACCGTGGGTTCCCATGATCCGAGCCTCTCGGTGCCGCTGGAAGGTCCGGCCGATCCGGGTTCGGCTTCCGGTTCGAACTTCTTCGCGGTCCCCTACCACACGACTGCTGCGGACTCGCAGGATCTGGTGGACTCGATCGGCGCCGCGTCGGTCACCAACGTTCAGCGCTTCAACGAGTCGAACGATGGTATCGAGATCTTCACTCCGGGCGCCAAGGGAGCGGTTCCGTTCCCGGTCGTCGCCGGTGAAGGCTACTTTGTCACGATGAGCGCGACGGTTAACCACGTTCCGTCGCACTTCTAAGGTCTAAGGGGGACGTCAGTTATGAAAAAGGTTCTTATCATTGCGGCAGTTGTCGCTGCGGTCTTCGCCGCGGGCAACGCTTCCGCCGCTTGTGTTCCGAGTCAGTCGTTCGGTTCGTTCATCAGCGCCGGCGACTACATGTACCTCAACTTCAGCCAGGCCAACACGCCTGACGCCAGCACCGGCATCACCGGTAGCTTCTACCTGCCCGGCGCCAAGGCCAGCAACAACAGCGGCTCCTACGATGTCTCGCTGTGGCTGCTCAAGTACGCCGCTTACGCCACCCTGGACAACTGGTACCTCTACGGCGGTAACGGTGCCGGTGGTGTCGTCGGTTGCCCCTCGCCCAACATGACCTTCGAGCTGTGGGCCCAGGGCGACAACAACCAGCGCACCTTCCTGATGGTCAACACCACTCGTAACGTCGGCGTGTTCGACTACGAGATGGGTTCCGCCAAGTGCGGCACCAACTTCGCCGTCGCCGGTCCGGCCCCGGTCTACCGGGTAACCAGCTCCTCGCGCAGCGGCAACACCGTCAACACCTCCGGTAACATCCCGGCTCCGACCATCGTCAACTGCGATGGCGCCTCCAACGATCCGACCGCGATCAACGTTTACACCCAGACTTCGGCCACCGAGCCGAGCTCTGACGTGAGCGCTGGTTGGACCCTCGCCGGTTCGGTCTCCGGTGCCGGTGGTTCCTTCTCCGTGGACGCCGACTGCTCCGACACCAACGCCGACGTGTGGGTCGCGACCGGTATCGTCGCTGGTGGCGATCCGCTGGTCCTCGGACCGGCTACCGCCATCGAGTGCGATCCGAACCTGGCCGATCCGCGCATCCGCGTGATCGATCGTCCCGGTAACTTCGATCGCATCCGCAAGCGGGCTCTCTAAAGTTCGCTAGCCTGTTGCTTGTTTGATAAACCGCGGGGCTTCGGCCCCGCGGTTTTTCTTTGCCGGGCCCCTCCGTTCTACCCATTCTCCAGCCCAGCCCGCCGTGTTGACCGGCATAAGAGTTTCGCTATCATGAATCGGATGATGCGACGGATATTCACAGCGACCCTTCTCCTTTCCCTTCTCGTAGTTAGCTCCTGTAGCGGGGATGCCGAAGCCCCAGGGGGCGGCAGCGGGTCGCGGGGGATCGTCTTCGTGACGCTCGGCGCGGTCGGCGCCGATGTCGACCTTCCGAGCTTCAAGCGGCTCGAAGAGAACGGTGCCGTTCGCTTTGCCGATGCGGTGACCACGGTGCCCATGTCCCGGCCGGCGATGGCTACGCTGCTGACCGGCGTGAGTCCCGACCGCAGCGGCGTTCATGGCGATGTCCTGGATGTCTTGCCCCCGGCCAGCACAACCCTCGCCTCGGCGCTCTACGGCGCCGGCTGGACCACCGTCGGCGTCACCGGCACCTCCTTCGCGGCACCCAATTCGGGGCTGTCCCAGGGCTTCGAGATCTTCGAGTCACCGCCGTGGATCGGCGTCGGCCCTTCCCGCTACTTCCCGCCGAACAAGACCGCCGATGAGGCGGTGGCGGAGCGATTCGGCAACTGGCTCGAGACCGCCGACGACAAACCCTTCTTCGCCTGGGTGCATCTGTCCTCGGCCCATGGGACCGCCAACGTATCTCGGGAGCGGGATGACTACGAGAATCCCTACGCCGAAGCGACCGTCGCCGTCGACGCTGCGCTGACGCAGGTGCTCGACCTGATCGCCGCCCATCCCGACGCCGACCGGATCGGCATCGCCGTCACCGGCACCCACGGGGCGTATCGCCAGGAGGTGCGGCGCGGCAGCAGCTACTGGCTGACCGACCAGACGCTGCAGGTGCCGCTTCTGATGAAGTTGCCCGGTCTGCCTTCGGCGGTCGGTTCCGCGCCGGTCTGGGCGCCCGATGTCCCGGCGACCCTGGCGGGAGTTGCCGGCGTCGAACTGGACGCGCAAAGCGAGGGTGTGGACCTGACGCGCAGCATCCCCGGCAACGAACGCCCGCGTCGGGCGTGGACCTGGGCAACCTACGATGAGCTCGGATGGTCCCCGTTGAATGCGGTTCAGGGGAGTGACGGTTGGGAGGTGTTCAGCACCGCCGATCTGCAGGCCGGCAGGGGAGAGGGGGCGGCCTTCGAGACCGCCGCCGAGCGCCCGGCCATCCCTCGGGAGTTCGTGATCGACGAAGACCTGCGGACCGAGCTGATCAAGCGGAACCTGATCGGTTCCGGCGAGGAGACCCCCTCGCCGCCGATCGCCGATGAAGAAGAGCGAGATTTCTTCCTGGCCGAACTCGAGCGGGTGCGCCACGCCGGCGCCCGGGGGCGCTGGGTCGTTCTCGCCCGCGTTTCCCGCAAGATGCTCGAGAGTCAACCGGACAATCTTGCGGCCATCGAGAGCCGCATGTACAAGCTGATGACCGAGAGCGCCGGACCGCCCCTGGCCATCGAGTTGGCCGAGCGTGGATTGAAGAAGTTCCCCTTGCGTCCCGATCTGCTGCACTGGGCGGGCTACGCCCGGCTGGCCTCGCGGCAAGACATGGAGAACGCCGAGCTGCTGCTGAGGGCCTCCTACCAGTCGGCGCACAATCCGAACTTGCAGTACGACCTGGCCTGTCTGCGGCTCTTGCTGGACCGTCCCGACGAGGCCCTTGAGGCCCTCGACGCCGCGTTCGCCGGAGGTTGGTCCAACTGGGATCACCTCGAGATCGACCCGGACATGGAGAAGCTGCGGACCGACCCGAAGTTCCATCAGCTGCTGGCGAAGTACAACCGATGACACGTTCGATACCGGGCCTGCTGTTGGCGCTGTGCCTGCTGGTGAGCGCAGGGAGCTGCGGCAGCTCCGGCGACCGGGTGTTCATCCTGATCAGCATGGACACCACCCGGGCGGACCGGCTCGGCTGCTACGGCTACGAGGCGGCGGAGACGCCGAACATCGACGCCCTGGCGGCGGAGGGGGTGTTGTTCGAGCAGGCGACCACGCCGCTGCCGACCACCCTGGGTTCCCACTCGACCATGTTCACCGGGAACTATCCTCCCGTTCACGGCGTGCGCTACAACGGGATGTTCACCCTCGCCGACGAGAGCGTGACCCTGGCGGAGCTGTTCAGCGACGCGGGCTACGTCACCGGCGGCGTGCCCGCCGCCGCTCCGCTGCACATCGCCACCGGCGCAGGGCAGGGGTTTGACGAGTACCTGTTCCCCGAGGACATGGACGTGCTCACCGGAACCGAGCATGGGCTCGGGCGGAGGGCTGACGAGACCACCAGGCTGGCGCTCGACTTCGCCCAGCGGCATCGCGGGGAGTCCTTCTTCCTCTGGGTGCACTACTGGGATCCTCACGCTCCCTGGTCGCCCCCCTTTCCCTATTCCAGCAAGTTCTCCGGCCGGGCCTACGACGGCGAGATCGCCTACGCCGATGCCAACATCGGCGAGTTGATCGGGGGACTCAAAGAACTCGGTGCGTGGGATGACGCCACGGTCGTGCTCGTCGGGGACCACGGTGAGGGTCTCTACGAACACGGTGAGAAGACCCACGGGTACATGGCGTACCAGACGACGATGCACGTGCCCTTCATCATCAAGCCCTCCGGTGGCGGTAGCGGCCGGCGGGTTTCCGATCCGGTCTCTCTGGTCGATGTGGCGCCGACGGTGCTGGACTACGCCGGGCTCGAACTGCCCGAGGCGGTGGACGGCCTATCGCTGCGCCCCGCGATCAGGGGGGGCGAGCTGCCGCTGCGCTCGGTCTACTTCGAGTCCCTGGCCGGCGCGCTGCTCTTTGGTTGGAGCTCTCTGGAAGGGGTGCGGATCGGCGACTGGAAACTGATCGATTCGCTGTCGCCCCAGCTGTTCAACGTGGCCGAGGATCCGGGGGAAACCGTCGATCTGGCCGCCCAGGAACCGCAGCGGATCGACGAGTTGCGCGCCGAGCTGGCGGCGATGCGCAACGACTGGGAAGAGTTGCAGCAGGGCCGCAACTCGATCGGGGTTCCGCTGAGTGCGGAGAAGGCCGCGCAACTCGATGCCCTGGGCTACCTGTCCGGCTCCGGGGGCTCGGTGGAGAACACCCTGGAGGGTTCGCCCGAGCCGCGAGATCGCCTGCACCTGGAGCCCGCCATCCACGCGGCCCGGGAGTTGTCGATCAACGGCCACAACGAAGCCGCCCTGGTCAGCTGGCAGAGGATCCTCCAGGAGGATCCCAACAACCGCTTCGCCCTGTACCACTCGGCGCGAGCGATGCGGGGTGTGGGACGGCTCGACGCGGCCTTCGAACGGACCAAGCAGGTGCTCGCGCTCTACGCCGATCGATCCGCCGTGATGCTCGGCGGTGAAATCCTGGTGCAGCAGGGCAAGCCGGTCGAATCCGCCAAATGGTACGCCGAGTGGATCCCGCAAGTGCTGACCCCGGGTGCCCGTGATCACGGCATGACCTACCGCTGGGCCGCCACGCTGTTCGCCGCGGGAGATACGGATTTCGCGGCGGAACTGGTCGATCAGGCGATCGACGAGGGAACCCAGTTCCCCTCGTTCCACGTGCTGCAGGCGGCTTGTCGTGCCCGCCAGGGTCGCGAGGCAGAGGCGCTGGCATCCCTCGAGACAGCGATCGCCGAGGGCTACGCCGATCGGGGCACCCTCGCCGGGGAGGTGCAGCTTGCGGAGCTCAGGGCCATCGAAGGCTTCGACGCGCTGCTGGCCACGATTCCCGAGCCCGAGGAAGGGGCCGGCGACGCTTCGGGGACGCCCGCTCCGGGGGCAAAGTCCTGATGGCTCGGCGGCTGCGGATCGGGGCTCTGGCCTTGATGCTGTCGTGGGCCGCAGCTTCCTGCAGTACCGCGCCGGACCCGGGAATCGACTCCCCGCTTATCGGTACCTGGGAGCAGAAGGGCCCACAGGCCGTCGCGGTGCTCTCCATCGCTCACGACGGCGAGACGTTCCGCATCCGCCCGGGCAAGGAGGTCTTCGACGGCTCGATGAAGGTCACCTGCGACTGGGACGGGACCTGCGATGAATTCAACTACGGGATCCTCAAGCTCCAGTATCGTTCGACGGTCTGGACCGAGGAGGAGAGCGGCAACCTGATGTGGCGCTGGGAGGGGCAGAGCGTCAACTCGGATGTGTCCGTCGATTTCGTCTATGAACTCGAGGTCGAGGGAGATGAACTCATCTGTTATCGCCGCAAGGTCGGGGATCGTCCCGACGCTTCGTTGAAGCGCTACCGCCGGGTTTCCGACGAGGTGCGCTCGCCACCCCGGCGAGGGTGAGTCGCGCCGCCGTCTCGGGCAGGAACCGGATGGGCAAAGAATCGAACAGCAGCGGCGATCCGATGCGAACTCTCGAGGAGCTCGAGTCCCAGCTCGGTTACCGCTTTCGCGATCGCGGCATTCTCAAGCGCGCGCTGACTCATGGCTCGTATCGGGCGGGTGACGGCGGGCCCCGGGAGAACTACGAGCGTCTCGAGTTTCTGGGCGATACGCTACTCGGATTCATCGTGGCGGACTGGTTGATGAAGGATGACCCCGAGGCGGCGGAGGGGGTCCTGAGCCGCCGTCGCCAGACCGTCGTTCGCACCTCGACCCTCGCCGCCGTTGCGCGGAGGATCGGGTTGGGCGAAGCTCTACTACTGGGGCCCGGAGAGCTGCGCAGCGGTGGGCGGAAAAAGCCGTCCCTGCTGGCCGATGTGTTCGAGGCGGTGCTCGGGGCGGTCTATGTCGACGGCGGCCTGCGCTCGGCCCGAGCCTACGCGCTACGTCACCTGCGGGCGGAGCTGGGGGAGACCCGGGGCTCGCGAGTGGTGCCCGAGGACAACAAGACCCGGCTCCAGGAACTCGTGCAGGCCCGGGTGAAACGCACGCCGGTCTATCGACTCGTCCGCGAGACCGGGCCGGCCCATCGCCCTGAGTTCGAGGCGGCGGTCTTCGTCGGCCGCCGGCGCCTGGCCTCGGGAGTCGGGTCGAGCCGCAAGGAAGCAGAGCAGCAGGCCGCTCGCGTTGCGCTCGGCCGCATCGAAGGCGAGAGTGGATTGTGAACCATAGATTCCGTGTCTGGTTGACCGTCGCGCTGCTGCTGTCGGCTGCGCTCTTCCTGCCGAGTTGGGCGGAGGAAGAGCTGCTGCTGGAAGAGGCCGCCGGCATTCTTCCTCTCGAAGGGGAGAGCCGTCTGCGCATCGAGGGTGCCTTCTCGCGAGTCCGGGTTCGACCGGGCAAGGAGGGCGAGCTTCGCTTCCTCAGCACCCCGACCGACGACCCGAAGGAAAGCCTGAACATTCCGCTGTGGACCGACGGGACCTGGCTGATCTTCCGTCCCGAAGCCGCCGTCTCCGAGGATCCGGACGCCGTGCCCGAGCCCTTCGGTAGCCTGGAGGTGGCGGTGCCCATGGACATGTTGGTGGCGCTGGACGTCTATGGCGGCGAGGTCAACGTGTCGGGCCTTCGGGACGACCTGGAAGTCGAGGCCGTCGACGCCGAGGTCGTCGCGTCCAATCTCCATGGCCCCGCGTCGTTCGTGCTCACCGGGGGCAGCTTCAACGGACATCACTTCAAGCAGGCGCTGGACCTGGACGGGGCCGATGTCAGCGGGAAACTGCAGGACATCACCGGTGAGACCCTGCTGGCCCTGGCCGGCGGCGCGATGGAGCTGGTGCGCGTTCGCGCGCTGACCGGATCGGTGGAAGAGGGAGGGCTCAAGCTGGAAGGGGTGGCCGGCCGGCTCGAGCTCGACGCCGACTCCTCCCGGGTCGAGATCAGCGATCTGGCCGAGGGAGAGCTGCGGCTTTCCCGCACGCCGCTGTCGCTGACCGGCGGCAAGGGGGCGATCTCGATCGACAGCGACGGGGAGGTGATCCTCGACCAGGCCGACGGAGAGGTTCGGGTGACCGGCTTCGGTGCGGATGTAACGGTCTCGGGAGGCGAGGGGAGCATCTTCCTGGAAGTCGAGGGGGGCAGCGTCGAACTCTCCGCCACCACGGGACCGATCGAGGTCAACGGGGCCGGGCTGGTCGTCGAGGCCAACCACACCGCCGGCGACCTCACGATGCAGCTCAGCGACTCCGAGATCCAGGTCGCGGAGGCCAGCGGGGCGCTGACCCTGGCCAACGAGTTCGGCCCGATCGAGGTTTCCCGGTCCCGGGGCAAGGTCGACATCACCAACCGCGAGGGAGATGTATCGGTGTTGGGGTCCTCCACGGCGATCCAGCTCGACGTGGAAGGGGGAGACATCGACCTGAGCTGGGAGATCCTGTCGGGCAAGGAAGACAGCATCGTCAACAGCAGCGGAGGCGACGTCTCGCTGACCCTGCCGACCAAGGGGGGCTGCCGGCTTGAACTGAGCGCCGACGGCGGTGTCCAGAGCGAGCATCCCCAGGTCCAGGTCCAGGGGAACAGCAACAACGTCAACGCCACGTTGAACCGGTTCAGCCGGCCGTCTCTGCGGGTGACCTCCGACGGCGTCGTCTACGTGTACGGAGGAGAGGGTCCTTGAGCGGAAAGCCCTCCGGCGGGCGCTCCCTGCTGTTGCCCTTCGCGCTGCTCTTCGTGCTGAGCGGTGCCTGCGCGCTGACGTACGAGGTGATCTGGAGCCGCCACCTGGTGCACGTGTTCGGCGTCACCGCCTTCGCGGTCAGCACCGTGCTGGTGTCCTTCATGGGGGGCATGGCGGCGGGCGCGGCCCTGCTCGGTCCGATCGCCGATCGCTCGCGCAGGCCGTTGCGACTGTTCGCCTTGCTGGAGGCGGGCATCGGCATCTATGCGCTGCTGTTGCCGGCGCTGCTCGCCGGCGCCGACGCGGTCTACGGGGTGTTGATTCCCGAACTCCCCGATAACCTGATCCTGCGCTCGGCGCTTCGCTTCGTGTTCTGCGTGACCTTGCTCGCGGTACCCACGGTGCTGATGGGAGGCACGCTGCCCGCCCTGGGGCGCGGGCTGCTGGCCCGGGAGGGGTCGGTCGGGGCCGGTGTCGGTCTGCTCTACTTCGTCAACACCCTGGGAGCCGCCATCGGGTGCTACGCCGCGGGCTTCGAGTTGATTCCCCATCTCGGGCTGACCGGTACCACGCTGCTGGCAGCGGCGCTCAACGGGGTGGTCGCTCTGGTCGCCTGGGCGATCGACCGCAAGGCACCCGACGCCGAGATGCGGCTCGACGGGCCCGCCGTCCCGACTCGCGGAACCGATGAGGCGCTGACCCACCCCGCCTGGTGGCCCCTTGCGGTCGCCTGCGGCAGTGGCATGGCGGCGCTTGCCTTCGAGATCGTCTGGTTCCGGGTGCTGATGCTCTCCTTCGGCAGCACCGTCTATTCCTTCAGCGCGATGCTGGCGGTCTTCCTGTTCGGCCTGGCCCTGGGCTCGCTGTTCATGGGGCCGATCGCCGACCGCACCCGGCATCCGGTACGCCTGCTGGCGGCGGTGCAACTGGTGGTCGCGTTGCTGACCCTCTCTGCCGGGATCGCGGTCAATCGCATGCCGCACCTGTTCCTGGTGGTGATTCAGCAGGCCGGGTTCGATCTGGCCGGGATGAACCGGACCAAGCTGCTGCTCTCGCTGTTCACGCTGTTGCCGCCGGCCCTCGCCTTCGGCGCGACCTTCCCGCTGGCGGTCAGCCTCTACCGCTCCCGCCAACAACGCACCGGTTCCCGCATCGGCCGGGTGTACGCCTGGAACACCCTGGGGGCCATCGCCGGTTCCTTCGGCGCCGGCTTCATCCTGCTGCCGACCATCGGAGCCGAGTGGGTCATGCGTCTGGTGGTCCTGCTGGCCCTGGCGCTGGCTTTCGGGACGGTGCTCGCCGACCGCGCCCCGTTGCGCCTGGCCTGGGCCGGGCCGATGGGGCTCGGTGTGTTGGTCGTGGTTTCCGGCCTGCTGTTCACCCCCTCCTGGAATCGCGCGTTGCTCGGCGCCGGCGTCTACTTCGAGCCCCACAAGTTCATCGATAGCGACGGAGAACTCCGGGTCGACCGGGTGCTGGCCGACTACAAGCTGATCAACTACACCGAGGGCTACAACGACACGATCATCTCCTACAGCGGGCCCCGGGGTAAGTTCATCACCGTCAACGGCAGTTCCACGGCGACCAATCTGTTCGAGGACATGCTGGCCCAGCGGATGATGGGACACCTGCCGATGTTGCTCCATCCGGGCAAGGTGAAAAAGGCGGCGGTGATCGGGCTCGGTGCCGGGGTCACCACCGGCGCCCTGGCGATTCACGAGGTCGACCGCGTCGTTTCGCTGGAGCTCGAGGCGGGGGTGCGCGCCGGTGCCGAGTACTTCTCCGAAGAAAATCACGATGTGCTGAACAACCCGGTCGTCGACCTGCGCATCGACGACGGCCGCAACTACCTGAAGCTGACCTCGGAACGTTTCGACGTTATCTCCTCGCACCCCAACTTTCCTTCGCTCAGCGGCTCGGGAGTCCTGTTCAACCGGGAGTTCCTGGAGTTGGCCAAGCAGCGGCTGGCTCCCGGCGGGGTGATGTGCCACTACGCACCCCTGTGGCACATGCGTCCGGTGGACGTGCGCGCGATCGTGGGGACCTACGTCGACGTGTTCCCCCATGTGCGGGTCTTCGGCGCCGGCAACAGTCTCGTGCTGTTGGGCCGGGCCGAGGAGCCCTTCCCGCCGCTGGATCTCGACGAGATCGGACGCCGCATGGCGCGGGAGCCGGTGCGCTCGAGCCTCGACGTGATCGGGGTGCGCGGGCCGGTCGAGCTGGCCTCGTGGTACCTGATGGACACCGAGAAGGCCCGGGCCTATGCCGGCGACGCCCCGCGGACCTCGGACTATTACCCCTATATCGAGTTCAACGCGCCCCATGGGCTGTTTTCCAACACCAACGGCCGCAACCTCGAAGTGCTACAGGGCTTCCGTCCCTCGGTCGAGGAACGCATCGCCCAGCTCGGCATCGAACCCGAGCGGGTGGAGGCGTTCCGCGCCTTTGCCCGGGGCAACGACCGGACCCGGGATGCAGAGATCGCCCTGCACCGGGGGGAGATGCAGTCGGCCATGGGGCCCCTGGTGGAGGTTGCCGACACCGGGCATCGCTACGCGGGTTTTCTGGTCGCGGGTTACTCCGAGCGCCAGGGGTTGGAGCTCTATCGTCGTCGCAGCTATGACGAGGCCGCGGCATCCTTCCGTGCCGCCCTGCACTACGACGACGACCGGCTGGAGTCGACGATCGGTCTCGGCGTCAGCTACCTGCGCCTGGGCCGCTTGGCCGATGCGAAACAGGTCCTGAGCGAAGCGGTTCGCCGTTTCCCCCAGAGCGCCGCCGCACACTACAACCTGGGCATGGTCGAAGACGCCGACGGACAGGCGGACGCCGCCCTGGACCTCTACATCCGTGCCACCGAACTCCAGCCGCGGCTCGCCCGGCCCCATGCTCTGGTGGGCCACGCGGTCCTGCGCCGGGGCGACGCCGAGACGGCTCTCCGGGCGCTGCAACAGGCCCGGCGGCTGGGAGACGGCTCCGAGGGGGTGTTGACCTCCATCGCCGAGGCGTTGACCGCCCTCGGGCGCAACCGCGAGGCGTTGGATCGCGCCCGGGCGGCCACCGAGGCGTACCC
>CAZBZH010000045.1:0-14086 GCA_964496265.1 uncultured Acidobacteriota bacterium
CGTCCCCAGGGTGCTCGGAATCGCCAGCACCGAGGAGGCGAAGATCACCGGGATCACGCCCGCGCTGTTGACCCGCAGGGGCATGTAGGTCGAGGAGCCGCCGTAGACCCGGCGCCCCACCACCCGGCGGGCGTACTGGATCGGGATACGGCGTTGCGCCCGCTCGACGAAGACGATGGCGGCGATGACCGCGACCATCAGGACGACCAGCAACAGCACCTGGATCGCGTTGAGCGTGCCGCTCTTGAGATCCTGAACGGTGCTGATGATCGCGCCCGGGAGCCCCACCACGATGCCGGCGTAGATGATCAGCGAGATGCCGTTGCCGATACCCCGCTCGGAGATCTGCTCACCGAGCCACATCAGGAACGCGGTTCCGGTGGTGAGGGTCAACACCGTCATCAGCCGGAAGGACCAACCCGGGTTGAGCACGATCTGGCCGGCGGTGCCGGAACTCATGCTCTCGAGCAATAGCGCGATACCGAAGCCCTGGACGACCGAGAGCACCACCGTCCCGTAGCGGGTGTACTGGGTGATCTTCTTGCGGCCGGCCTCCCCTTCCTTGCTGAGCTTCTCCAGGTAGGGCCACACCACGGTCAGAAGCTGCAGGATAATCGACGCGGTGATGTAGGGCATGATGCCCAGGGCGAAGATCGTCAGGTTGGCGAAGTTGCCCCCCGAGAACAGATCGACGAACCCGAGAATGCTGCCCGCATTCTGCTCGAACATCGTGCGCAGGGCGTCCTTGTCGATCCCCGGAGTCGGAATGTGACTTCCGATCCGGTACACCCCGAGCATCCCGAACGTGTAGAGAATCCGGCGCCGAAGCTCCGGAATGCTCCAAATGTTCTTGAACGCGTCCATCATGGTCTAAGGCTCTCCCGCGTAGCGTCGGCTACTTGCCGAGGACTTCGGCCTTGCCGCCGGCCGCTTCGATCTTCTTGGCGGCGGCGCCGGTGAACTTGTGGGCCTTCACGGTCAGCGAGACCTTGAGTTCACCGTTCCCCAGGATCTTGATGTCCTGCTTGCCCTTCCGGACGAGACCGGCGGCGAGCAGGCTCTCGGGGGTCACCTCGGACCCCGCCTCGAACCCGTTCAACCGGTCGATGTTCACGGTACGGAATTCCTTGCGGAAGATGTTGACGAACCCCCGCTTCGGAAGACGCCGGTGCAGCGGCATCTGGCCACCCTCGAAGCCACGCTTCGCCGAGTAGCCGCTGCGCGACTTGGCGCCCTTGTGTCCGCGTCCCGCCGTCTTACCCAGGCCGGAGCCGGGACCGCGGCCGACCCGCTTGCGGTTGCGGCGCGAACCCGCGGCAGGCCGCAGGTTGTGCAGCCCCATTCCGCCTTCGGGCTGGGCTTGCTGTTCGCTCTGGTCACTCATCTCTTAGTTCCTCGCGCCTCAGGCCTGAGCGTCTTCGGTCACCTCGACGAGGTGCGTGACGGTCTGGACCATACCCCGCACCTGCGGGTTGTCCGGATGCACCACCTCGCGGCCGATCTTGGTCAGACCGAGCGCGCGCAAGGTGCGCTTCTGATTTTCGCTGAATCCGATGCCGCTCTTGACCTGGCGGACCCGGATCTTCTTGTCGCCGGCGTCGCTCATTGCGCCATCTCCTGCTCGATGTCCTCGAGCTCCTTACCCCGGGTGCGGGCGATCTGCTTGGGGCTCTTGAGGCTGGTCAGCCCCTGCATCGTGGCACGCAGCACGTTGTAGTGGTTCGCGGAACCGAGGGACTTGCAGAGAATGTCCTGAATGCCCGCGGACTCCATGATCGCGCGCACGGCCCCGCCGGCGATGACGCCGGTACCCTCGGAGGCGGGCTTCATCAGCACGCTTCCGGCGCCGTGACGGCCGATGATCGGGTGCGGAATCGTCGTACCCAGCATCGGCACGCGCACCATGTTGCGCTTGGCCTGATCGACCCCCTTGGAGATCGCCGAGGGAACTTCCCGGGCCTTGCCCATGCCGAAGCCCACCTTGCCCTTGCCGTCGCCGACCACGACCAACGCCGCGAAGGAGAAGTTCTTACCCCCCTTCACCACCTTGGTGACGCGGTTGATATTGACGACCTGCTCTCTCAGATCACTCTGTTCCTGTCTCACTGACTACCTCCCGCCTAGAACTTCAAACCGCCTTCGCGGACGGCATCGGCGAGCGCCTTGATACGCCCGTGGTACAGAAACCCGCCACGATCGAACACGATGGTTTCGATCCCGGCTTCCTTCAGCTTTTCGGCGATACGACCGCCGACGGCCTTGGCCGCCTCGATGTTGCCGCCGTTCTGGGACTTGGCACGCATGTCCGAGTCCCGGGAGCAGCACGCGGCGACGGTCTTGCCGAGATCGTCGTCGATCGCCTGGGCATAGATGTGCTTGGAGCTGCGGAAGACCGCCAGACGCGGCCGCGCCGCGGTGCCCCGCACTTTCTTGCGAATCCGGTACTGAATACGCTGTCTGATTGCTGGATCCATGACTTCCTCTATGCCCGGCGCTACTGCGCGCCGCTCTTGCCGGCCTTCTTGCGCAGCTGCTCGTCGGCGTAGCGAACACCCTTCAGCTTGTAGACATCCGGCGGACGCAACGCCCGCATCTCCGCGGCAACCTGCCCCACCTGCTGGCGGTCGGCGCCGGTGACGGTGATCAGGGTGTTCTTGTCGATGGCGACCTTGATCCCTTCCGGAATCGGAAACTCGATCGGATGGCTGTAGCCCAGGGCAAACACGACGTTCTTGCCCTTGACGTCGGCGCGGTAGCCCACGCCGTGGATCTCCAGGTTCTTCTTGAAGCCGGCGGTGACCCCGGTGACCGCGTTATGGATCAGAGCCCGGGTCAGTCCGTGCAGCGCCTTCTGCGACTTGCTGTCGTCGCGGCGTTTGATGATCACCGCGCCGTCTTCCTGGGAGACGGTCATCCCTTCGGGGATCGACTGTTCCAGCGTCCCGTTGGGGCCCTTGACGGTGATCTTGCCGTCGGCCAGCGTCACCTGCACCCCGGAGGCGATGGTGACGGGTTGTTTTCCGATGCGCGACATGGGTTCCTCCCCGCCTACCAGATGTTGACCAGGACTTCGCCGCCGATTCCGCTCTGGCGACAGGCCTGGCCGGTCATCACGCCGCGAGAGGTCGAGAGGATCGTCACCCCGAGACCTCCCAGCACGCGCGGGATTTCGTCTTTTCCGCAGTAGACCCGTCGGCCCGGCTTGCTTACACGCTCCAGACCCGTGATCGTGTGCTGGCCGCCCGGCCCGTACTTCAACTCGACGTTGATGATGCCCTGGCGATCATCGTCCTCGACCGAGTAGCCGTGGATGTAGCCCTCGTCCCGGAGGATCTTGACGATCGATTCCTTCATCTTGCTCTTCGGCACACGAAGGGCCTTGTGCTTCGCGGTCTGCGCGTTGCGGATGCGGGTCAGCAAATCGGCAATGGGATCCGTCATGCTCATGTTCAGCTCAGCTCCGTCAGTTCTTCCGGAAGGGCATCCCGAGTTCAGCCAGGAGGAAGCGGGCTTCCTCGTCGGTCTTGGCGTCCGTCGCGATACAGACGTTCATGCCCTTGACCTTCTGGACCTTGGCGAAGTTGATCTCGGGAAAGATCAGCTGATCGCGAACGCCCAGGGTGTAGTTGCCGCGGCCGTCGAAGGCCTTGGCCGAGACACCGCGGAAGTCGCGAACCCGGGGAAGCGCGAACGAGATCAGACGATCGAGGAACTCGTACATACGCACGCCCCGCAGGGTCACCCGGCAACCGATCTTCATGCCGGCGCGCAGCTTGAAGTTCGCGATCGATTTCCGGGCGGTGGTCACCGCCGGGCGTTGGCCGGTGATCGTCGCCAGCTCCTCGACCGCCTGGTCGAGCAGCTTGGAATCGGAGATCGCCTCGCCCATGCCCATGTTGACCACGACCTTCGTGACCTTGGGGATGGCCATCACCGACGAGTACTCGAACTTCTTGTGAAGCGCGGGTGCCACGTCCTGCTTGTACTTTTCAGCCAGCCTGCTCATCTCGTCCTCACTTCTTCTTGTCGAGGACCGCGCCGCTCTGCTTGGCCACGCGAACCCAGCGACCATCCTCGAGACGCTTGCGGCCGACCCGGGTGGGCCGCCCCGTCTCGGGATCGACAACCATGACGTTGGACACGTGAACCGGAGACTCGCGCTCGACGATTCCGCCCTTGATGTTCTGCTGCGGGTTGGGACGGGTGTGACGCTTGATCACGTTGACCCCTTCGACCAACACCCGCTCGGTCTTGGGATAGACCCGCAGGACACGCTTGGGCTCGGAGCGATCCCGGTCCTTGCCGGAGATCACCACCACCATGTCATCTTTGTGTACGTTGCACTTCGGCATCGTCTTTCTCCGTTCGCAGGCCGCCGGGGCCTCAGAGCACCTCGGGCGCCAGCGAAACGATCTTCATGAATTCCTTGTCCCGCAGCTCGCGGGCCACCGGACCGAACACACGGGTTCCGACCGGTTCCTTGGCGTCGTTGATCAGCACCGCCGCGTTCTCGTCGAAGCGGATGTAGGACCCGTCACGCCGCCGCTGAGGAGCCTTGGTCCGGACGATCACCGCCTTGACCACCTGGCCCTTCTTGACCTTTCCATCGGGGGAGGCTTCCTTGACCGACGCCGTGATCACGTCGCCCACGCCGGCATACTTGCCCTTGGAGCCACCCCGAAGCTGGATACAGAAGATGCGCTTCGCCCCGGAGTTGTCCGCTACCGTGAGCATCGACTGCATCTGAATCATCGCCGCACTCCTTCAACTAAAAACGGGAGCTGGCCCCCGTGAGCCAAGTCAGTCCCGTTTCACAACCGCCGCGGTACGCAGGATGCGGCGCACCCGCCAGCGCTTGCGCGAGGAAAGCGGACGGCTCTCGACGATCTCGACGGTATCGCCGATCTTGCAGCGATTCTCCTCGTCGTGAGCCATGAATTTCTTCGAACGACGCACGAAGCGCTTGTAGAGCTTGTGCATCATCATGCGCTCGACGTTGACCGTGACCGACTTGTCCATCTTGTCCGAGGTCACGATCCCGACCCGCGTCACCTTCCGTCTGACTTCCGACATCGCTTCTCCGTTAGCTCTTGGCGCCGCGGGCGGCAATCTGCTTTTCGCGGGCCACGGTCAGCACCCGGGCCAGCTCCTTGCGAGCCGCGCGCACGCGCTGAGGACCCATCAACTGGCCGGTCGAGGCCTGGAGCCGCAGCTTCCAGATCTCTTCCCGCAGGGTCAGCTCTTCCTTGGCCAGTTCCTCGGCACCCAACTCACGCAGCTTGGCCAGATCCTGTGCCATCGCTAGCCCTCCTGCCGAACGACGAACTTGGTCTTCATCGGAAGCTTGTGGGCAGCCAGCCGCATGGCCTCACGGGCCACATCGACCTCGACACCCTCCATCTCGTAGAGGATGCGGCCCGGCTTGATCACCGCGACCCAGGCCTCGGGGGCGCCCTTACCTTTACCCATACGGACTTCGGTGGGCTTCTTGGTGATCGGCTTGTCGGGGAAGACCCGGATCCAGACCTTTCCGCCACGTTTGACGTAACGGGTCATCGCGATACGGGCCGCCTCGATCTGGCGGGCGGTCAGCCAGCAATCTTCCAGCGCCTTGAGGCCGTAGTTGCCGAAGGCGATGGTGCAACCGCGCTGGGCCTTACCCCGGCGCCGGCCGCGCTGTTGCTTGCGAAACTTGACCTTGCTGGGCATCAACATGGTCGGTTACTCCTTGCGCGCCGCGGCGGTTAGCGCCGCGACTCCTCCGGCCGGTTCAGACCACGGGCCTCGCCGCGGTAGATCCAGACCTTCACTCCGATGATTCCGTAGGTGGTCTTCGCCTCGGCAAAGCCGTAGTCGATGTCGGCACGCAGCGTGTGCAGCGGCAGCCGACCCTCGAGATACCACTCGGCGCGGGCGATCTCGGCACCGCCGAGACGACCGCCGACCCGCACGCGAATTCCCCGGGCGCCGAAGCGCTGGGCGGATTCGACCGCGCGGCGCATGGCCCGGCGGAAGGCGACGCGCTTCTCGAGCTGCATCGCGATCGACTCGGACACCAACTGGGCGTCGATCTCCGGCTTGTCGATCTCGAGAATGTTGATGAACACGTCACGCTGGGTGCGCTTGTGGATCTGCTCCTTGAGCCGGTCCACCTCGACGCCCTTGCGGCCGATGATGATGCCCGGCCGCGAGGTGAGGATGTTCACCTTGAGTTTGTTCGCCGCGCGCTCGATCTGAATATCGGCGACTCCGGCGTGACCGAGACGCTTCTTGAGATCCCGGCGCAGCTTGAGATCTTCGTGGAGCAGCTCCGCGTACTTCTTCTCGGCGTACCAACGCGACCGCCAGGTCTTGTTGATGCCGACGCGAAACCCGTATGGATGGACCTTTTGACCCACGACTACTCCTCCGTCCTAGCTGCGGCCCGAGCGGGCGGGCAGATCCAGGCCGATCGTTACATGACAGGTGCGCTTGAGGATCTGGAACACCCGGCCCATGGCACGGTGCTGGATCCGCTTCATCGTCGGACCACCGTCGACGGTGACCTTGGCCACGACCAGTTCGTCCACGTCGAGCTGGGGGTCCTTGTCCTGGGCGTTGGCCACCGCGGACTTCAAGAGCTTCTCCAGGTCCTTGCCGCAACGACGCGGCGAGTAGTGGAGGATCGAGATCGCTTCCGCCGCGTTCTTGCCGCGGATCTGATCGACCACGAGGCGAACCTTCTGGGCGGATCCGCGCAGGTGGCGCAGTTTCGCTGTCGAGACCATCTCGCTACCCCTATCGCTTCTTGTCGGCGGTGTGACCGCGGAACAGGCGGGTCGGCGCGAACTCGCCGAGCTTGTGGCCGACCATGTTCTCGGTGACGAACACCGGGATCATCTTCTTGCCGTTGTGCACCGCGAGGGTGTGACCGACCATTTCCGGGGTCAGCGTCGAGCGACGGGACCAGGTCTTGATCACCTTGCGGTCGTTCTTCTTGTTCATGTCGTCGACCTTGGCCTGAAGGTGCGGGTCGACGAAGGGGCCCTTGATGACGGAGCGGCTCATGATCGTCTCCTACTTCTTGCCACGGCGACGAACGATCAGGCGGTCCGTGCGCGGGTTGTTGCGAGTCTTCTTACCCTTGGTCGGGACACCCCAGGGGCTGACCGGGTGACGGCCGCCGGAGGTGCGGCCTTCACCACCACCGTGAGGGTGGTCGACCGGGTTCATGACCACGCCGCGAACGGTCGGGCGCCAGCCCTTCCAGCGATTGCGGCCGGCCTTACCGATGTTCTCGTTCTCATGCTCGAGGTTGCTGACCTGCCCGACGGTGGCCCAGCACTCGATGTGCACCTTGCGGATCTCGCCCGAGGGCATGCGCAGGGTGGCGTGGCTGCCCTCCCGCGCCAGCAACTGGGCGGAGGTGCCGGCGGAGCGAACCATCTGTCCGCCGCCGTTGACCTTGAGCTCGATGTTGTGCAGCGAGGTACCGAGCGGGACGACCCGCAGGGGCAGGCAGTTGCCCGGCAGGATATCCGCGGTCTCCGACGCCAGGATCTTGGCGCCGATCTGCAGGTTGTGGGGCGCCAGGATGTAGCGGCGCTCACCGTCGGCGTAGCAGACCAGGGCGATGTTGGCCGAGCGGTTCGGATCGTACTCGATCGTCTCCACCTTGGCCGGAATCTCCCGCTTGTCCCGGCGGAAGTCGATCAGCCGGTAGCGACGCTTGTGACCGCCACCCCGGTGACGGACCGCGATCTGCCCCTTGTTGTTGCGTCCGGCGTGTTTCTTGATGCCGGAGGTCAACGGCTTGTGAGGCTCGTTCTTGGTGGTCTCGACGCGGACCAGGCTCGTCATGAAACGACGTCCCGGACTTGTCGGCTTGTACTTCTTGACGGCCATGACTCCCCCGCTCCTCAGTTGGTCTCGAAGAGGTCGATTTCTTTGGAACCGGGGGCGAGCCGGACCCAGGCCTTCTTCCAGTTCGGGCGTTTCCCGAGGAAGCGGCCCATGCGCTTGTTCTTGCCGCGCACCTTGCAGGTGCGCACGTCGGCGACCTTGACGTCGAACAGCTGCTCGACGGCGCGGGCGATCTCGATCTTGTTGGCGTTGAGGTGCGCCTTGAAGCAGTAGACCCCGGTATCCTCGCGGAGGATGGTCGACTTCTCGGTCAGCACCGGCCGCTGCACGGTCTGGTAGACGTTCTTCACGGCGCGAGCACCTCCTGGAGACGCTGCAGCGCCCCCTCCGAGGCCACGATGGTCTCGTGGTTGAGCAAATCGACCACGCTGACGCCCATGGCGCGCACGACCGACAGTCTCGGGTTGTTGCGGGCGGCGAGCTCCAGGTTCTGCTCGTTATCGACCGGGATCAGCAGAGTGCGGCCGGCCAGCCCCAGCCCCTTCTGCAGCTCGGAATCGAGTTCCTTGGACTTGGGGCTCTGACGCTCCAGGGACTCCAGGCACATCAGCTTGCCTTCGCGCAGCTTCTGGGCCAGGGCCGAACGAATCGCGTTGCGGCGCATCTTCTTGGGGAAGTTCCAGCTGTAGTCCCGAGGCTGGGGACCGTGGACCGTTCCACCGTGACGCCACAGCGGCGAGCGGTTGTCGCCGACGCGGGCACGGCCGGTGCCCTTCTGGCGCCATAGCTTCCGGGTACCTCCGGAGACTTCCTTGCGGTTCTTCGTCTTGTGGGTTCCCGCACGGGCCGCCGCAAGATGCGCGCAAACCGCCTCGTAGATCAGGTGTTCCTTGTAGGGGTAATCGAACACCTTGTCGTCGAGGTCGAGCTGCCGCAGCTCCTTGTTCGACCAGTCGCGAACGCTGAGTTCCGCCATCGTCCTACCCTTCCTTACTCGGCCGCGGCCGGCTGCGCCGGGTTCTCACCCTGGCGGCAGCGGAGCATCAGCGTCGTGCCCGGCGACCCCGGAATCGAGCCCTTGACCAGCAAGAGGCTCTTCTCGGTGTCGACCCGGACGATCTTGACGTTCTTGACCGTGACCCGCTTGTTGCCCATCTGGCCCGGTCCGCGCATGCCCTTCATCACCTTTGAGGGGAAGGCGGACTGGCCGATCGAACCCGGCGCGCGGTGGAACATCGAGCCGTGAGTGGCGCGGCCACCCCCGAACCCGTGCCGCCGCATGACGCCCTGGAAGCCCTTACCCTTGGAGGTGGCGACCACGTCGATCTTGTCCACGCCGTCGAACATGTCGATCGCCACCGGATCGCCGGCCTTGGCCTCGGACCCGTCGGTGACGTCAAACTCACGGCGAACTCGAGTCGGCGGCACTCCCGCCTTCTCGTGATGCCCCTTCATCGGCTTGTTCGCGCGCTTCGCCGCCTTGGCGTCGACGAGACCGACCTGCGCGGCTTCATAGCCGTCGCGATCAGCAGTCTTGCGCTGCGTGACAACGCAGGGGCCCGCCTCGATGACGGTGACCGGGGTCACCGTGCCGTCTTCGGCGAACAACTGCGTCATGCCGACTTTGCGGCCAATCATTCCCTTGACCATAACGGTTCGGCTCCAGCTACTTAGGCCGTCGGTGCCCCGAAGGCCTTGATCTCAACATCCACACCCGCGGGCAGATCGAGCTTCATCAGCGCGTCGACCGTCTCGGGGGTCGGCTGCAGGATGTCCAGCAGCCGCTTGTGCGTACGAATCTCGAACTGCTCCCGCGACTTCTTGTCGACGTGGGGCGAGCGCAGAACGGTCCACTTGTTCCGGATCGTCGGCAGCGGGATCGGCCCCGCAACACGCGCCCCGGTACGACGTGCGGTGTCCACGATCTCGGTCGTCGACTGATCGAGAATCGCGTGGTCGTACGCCTTGAGGCGGATCCGAATCTTTTCGTTCATCATCTTCGCGTTTCCTCTGCCCGAGGGCCTTACTACTCGATGATCTCGGTCACCGTGCCGGCGCCGACGGTGCGTCCACCTTCGCGGATGGCGAAGCGCAGACCCTTGTCCATGGCGATCGGCGTGATCAGCTCGACGTTGATCGTCACGTTGTCGCCCGGCATCACCATCTCCACACCGTCCGGAAGGGTCGCGACACCGGTCACGTCCGTCGTGCGGAAGTAGAACTGCGGACGGTAGCCCGTGAAGAACGGAGTGTGGCGGCCACCTTCGTCCTTCGTCAGCACGTAAACCTCACCCTTGAACTTCGTGTGAGGCGTGATCGAACCCGGCTTCGCCAGAACCTGGCCACGCTCGACGTCCTTGCGGTCCGTACCGCGAAGCAGGATGCCCACGTTGTCGCCGGCCTGACCTTCATCCAGAAGCTTCTTGAACATCTCGACGCCGGTCACGACCTTCTTCACCGTGTCGCGGATGCCGACGATCTCGATCTCCTCGCCGACCTTCACGATGCCCTGCTCGATACGGCCGGTCACCACCGTGCCGCGACCCGAGATCGAGAAGATGTCCTCGACCGGCATCAGGAAGTCACGGTCCACCGCACGCTCCGGAAGCGGAACGTACTTATCGACCTCGGCCATCAGGTCCATGATCATCTTTTCGGCGTCCGGATCGCCCTCTCCCGCCTTCAGCGCACTCACACGGCAGACCGGGATGTCGTCGCCCGGGAACTCGTAGGAGCTCAGAAGCTCACGCACCTCGAGCTCGACCAGATCCAGAAGCTCTTCGTCGTCGACCATGTCGACCTTGTTCAGCGCAACCACGATCGCCGGAACGCCAACCTGACGCGCAAGCAGGATGTGCTCGCGGGTCTGGGGCATCGGACCGTCAGCCGCCGAACAGACCAGGATCGCCCCGTCCATCTGCGCGGCACCCGTGATCATGTTCTTGATGTAGTCGGCGTGACCCGGGCAGTCGACGTGGGCGTAGTGACGGTTCTCCGTCTCGTACTCCACGTGAGCCGTCGCGATCGTAATACCGCGCTCACGCTCCTCAGGGGCGTTGTCGATCGAATCGAACGAGCGGGCCGACACCTTGTCGCTTCCCTTGGAGAGAACGACCGTGATCGCGGCCGTCAACGTCGTCTTGCCGTGGTCCACGTGACCGATCGTACCGATGTTCACGTGCGGCTTTGAACGATCGAACTTTTCCTTCGACATTCCCTGCTCTCCTTCCGGCTCGACGCCGTTAAGGCATTTCCTTCAACTGCATCGCGCCGGCGGTGGACACTCCACCCCGGCGGGTTCCGAATGCTTGACGCTCGACCACGGGGCGGACACAAAGGTCGCCGTGGAGCGCACCCGCTCCCACGACTCGCCGGACCCTTTCGGGGAATTCGACCACGTGGAACGGCGCACTGTACAACGTCACACCACCGTCGCGCATCGGGTAACCCGCAATATTTCCGGAGTTTTCGACGGAAACACCGCGCCGGAAGGCACGCGGAGCGGCGCCGGCGGGGGCGGAGCGACGGAATGATCGGGTGACGGATTCCTGCGGGACGCAGGGAGTGGCGGCAACGGGACCGCGCCCTCGCACAGACGAGGCCGACTGCCGTGCAGGGGCTTGCGCCGCCGTGCAGGCGTTGCGGGTCTTGCTGAGCACAAGTTGCCTAGCCACTTCAAAGAACCTCAGGGAGAGCTGTCCGGGCGTGAACCGGAATTCTTCCCTGACTTACCGCACCGCCTATCGGTGCGATCCGAATCCGTGGACTTCCACGGATCGCTCACCGCCTTCGCGGCGAGCCTTACTCGCCCTCCGACGCGTCAGCGCAGGAGGGACGCAAACTCGTTCGTTACCAGCGGTAGTGCGCGAACGCCTTGTTCGCCTCTGCCATCCGGTGGGTATCTTCCTTCTTCTTGTAGGCCCCGCCCCGCTGTTCCGCGGCCTCGAGCAACTCGTTGGCCAGGCGGTCACGCAGCGACTTTTCCGGACGCTGGCGGGTGAAGCCGATCAGCCAGCGCAGCGCCAGGGCCTGACGGCGATCGGGGCGGACCTCGACCGGAACCTGATAGTTCGAACCACCGACGCGGCGGCTCTTGACCTCGAGGACCGGCTTGACGTTGTCTACCGCCCGGCGGAACACCTTGAGCGGCTCGTCGTTGGTGCGCTCGCCGATGATGTCCATGGCGCCGTAGAACACCCGCTCGGCGGTGTTCTTCTTGCCGTCGAGCATCAGGCAGTTGATGAACTTCGTGACCAGCGGCGACTGGTACATCGGATCCGGAAGTACCGGCCGCTTGGGGATATTGCCTCTCCGCGACATCCTATTCCTCTCGCTTCCTAGCCCTTGGGCCGCTTGGCGCCGTACTTGGACCGGCTTTGTCTACGGCCGTCGACGCCCATGGTGTCGAGGGTGCCGCGCACCACGTGGTAGCGCACACCCGGGAGGTCCTTGACGCGGCCTCCGCGGATCATGACGATCGAGTGCTCCTGCAGATTGTGCCCCACGCCCGGGATGTAGGTGGTCACCTCCATACCGTTGGTGAGGCGCACACGGGCCACCTTCCGCAGAGCCGAGTTCGGCTTCTTGGGCGTGGAGGTGTACACGCGGACGCAGACCCCCCGCTTTTGCGGGCAGGACGCCAGGGCCGGACTCTTGGTCCGGACTTTCATCGTTTCCCGGCCCTTTCGGACCAGCTGGCTAATCGTCGGCACCTTTCGCTCACTCCGCTCGGCCCGGGGTTGCCCCGCAGGCATACGAGGCAAAAATGCCCCGAAAATCACGTTCAGAGACGACGAATCCCAGGACCAAGGCCCGGAGCCCGGAAAGGCCCCCCTTGGCCGGGAAATACCGCGGTTTCACCCGCGGAGTCGACCCTTGAAAAGAGGAAATACCCCTGGCAAACCCCGGGAGGATAGCAAGAGCCTCCCGGGGGGTCAAGATCAGTCCTCTAACGCCCCTCAGAGGGCGGCGTTTCCGCCTGAAATCAGGCGGTTTTTCCCGGATCCGTGCCCGCGGCAGCCGCCGCGGCCTGACGGATCATCTCGGCAAAGCGATCGGCATCGAGATCCACCTCGGCGGCCTCGATCGCCTCTTCCGGCGTTTCCTCGACCGGCGGCGGAACGTCCGCCTCGATCCGCAGGGAGCGGTAGTGCTCCATGCCGGTTCCGGCCGGGATCAACCGGCCCATGATCACGTTCTCCTTCAGCCCGCGCAGGTAATCGACCTTGCCCGAGATAGAGGCTTCGGTCAGCACCCGGGTGGTTTCCTGGAAGCTGGCCGCGGAGATGAACGAATCGGTCGAGAGCGAGGCCTTGGTGATGCCCAGCAGCAGCGGACGGCCGCGGGCCGGCGCACCGCCGGAGCCCAGCACCCGCTCGTTCTCCTCGACGAAGCGGAAGCGATCCACCTGCTCGTCGACGATGAACTCGGTGTCACCCGGGTCCTCGACCTTGATCCAGCGCATCATCTGGCGAACGATGATCTCGATGTGCTTGTCGTTGATGTTCACACCCTGGAGGCGGTAGACCTCCTGGATGCCGTCCAGCAGGTACTTCTGAAGCTCCCGCTCACCGAGGATCTCCAGGATCTTGTGGGGATCCTTGGGACCGTCGGTGAAGGCGTCGCCGGCGCGAACCATCTCCCCTTCCTGCACGTTGACGTGCAGCCCCTTGGGAATGCTGTACTCGCGCTCCTCACCATCCTCGGTGCGAACGACGACCTTACGGGCACCCTTGACGATCTCGCCGTAGTGCACGATGCCGTCGACTTCGGCCATCACCGCCGGGTCCTTGGGATGCCGCGCCTCGAACAGGTCGACGACGCGAGGCAGACCACCGGTGATGTCCTTGGTCTTGGTGGTCGCTCGGGCGATCTTGGCCAGCAGGTCACCGGGCTGGAGCTTGCCTCCGTCCTGGACCATCAAGGTCGCATGGACCGGCATCAACACCTTGCGCAGCACCTCACCGTTCTCGTCCTCGACAACCACCTGCGGGTGCCGCTTCTCGTCCTGGGACTGAACGATCACCCGGCGTGAGTAACCGGTGTTCTCGTCCACCTCTTCCTTCATGGTGACGCCGGGCTCGATGTCGTGGAAGCGGGCGGTACCGACCACGTCGGTCAGGATCGCGTAGTTGTACGGATCCCACTCGGCGAGACGGGTTCCTGCCGCCACATCCTGGCCGTCCTCGACCTCCATCATCGCGCCGTAGACCACGTTGTAGCGCTCGCGCTCGCGGCCCTCGCG
>CAZBZH010000046.1:0-13997 GCA_964496265.1 uncultured Acidobacteriota bacterium
CTGCTGATCAGGTCGCGGGGCAGCGGTGCGTCGATCTCGATCAGTTGACCGGCTTCGGTCGCGCCCAGGGTGGTGACTTCGCCGCTGGGCCAGTGCACCTCGATGGCATCCGCCCGCGCCACCTCGCCGAGGCCGAAGTGAACCTGGGGTTCGCTGGAGGCGAGGAACGAGGTGTTGCGGTGGACCTGGCGTAGCTGGGTCTTGCCTCCGGCGGTCAGCTTGACCACCGCTCCCAGTCCATCCCGATTCCCAGCCCGGCCCCGCAGCCGAATGCGCAGCCAGTTGCCGGGTGCCCCGTCGTTGCGCAGCAGGGTCGGCACGTCGTTGCGGTTGGTCAGCAGGATGTCCAGGTCGCCGTCGCCGTCGATGTCGGCGCTGGCCGAGGCCCGGGTCGAGGCGACCACGGCCAGGCCCGGTCCCGCCTCGGCGGTGACCTCGTCGAAGGTGCCGTCGCCGTTGTTACGGAACAGGCCGTTGGCCTGCAGATAGCTGGTGCCCGCCACGTTGCCGTCGGTCTGGGGGTAGACGTGGCCGTGGGCCACCAGCAGGTCGTTGTCGGCGTCGTGGTCCAGGTCGAGAAACTGGATGCCCCAGCCCAGGGTCATGAACGAGGCGGACCCCAGTCCGGAGGGGTACGGGCGGTCGATGATGAAGCCGTTGGCCTCGTTGCGGTACAGCGTGTCGTGGTCGTGGGAAAAGTTGGTCACGGCCAGATCCAGATGACCGTCGCCGTCGTAGTCGCCGGCGGTCACGCCCATGCCCGCCTGCTCCCGGCCCTCCTCGTTGAAGGCCAGTCCGGCGATCAGCGAGCCCTCCTCGAAGGTGCCGTCCCCCCGATTGACGAAGAAGGCGTTCTGCACCGAGTCGTTGGCCACGTAGAGGTCGTCGTCTCCGTCGAGGTCGGCATCGAAGAACACGGCGCCCAGGCCGTAGTGCGGGCCGGCGGCGAGACCGACCTCGGAGGTGCGATCGGTGAAGGTCGGTATACCGTCGCCGTCGGGATCGCCGTCGTTGCGATAGAAGCGGTCCATTGCCGCTTCGAGCCCCCGGGGGCCGCAGAAGATGTGGATGCCCCGCCACTCGCAGGGCGGGGAGCCGTCCGCCTTGCGCTCACCCCGCTTGCTGATGCGGTCGAAGGAGAACTCGACGTAGCGGCTGACGAACAGATCCAGGTCGCCGTCCCGGTCGACGTCGCTCCAGGCGGCCGAGGCACCCCAGCCGGGATCGGCCAGCCCGGCCTCGGCGGCTACGTCGGTGAACGTGCCGTCGCCGTCGTTGCGGTAGAGCCGGTCGGGGCCCCAGTTGGTCAGGTGCAGATCCGGATCGCCGTCGCCGTCGTAGTCGGCCACCGCGGCGCCGAAGCTCCAGAGTACATCCCCCAGGCCCGCGGTCTCGGTCACGTCGGTGAAGGCCGGGATGCCGTCGCCGTCCGGATCGCCGTCGTTGCGGAACAGCCGGTCGGGTGGGCCCTGCCGGGGGGACTCGATGGTCGCGCCCTGGGCCAGGTACAGATCGGGATCGCCGTCGCCGTCGTAGTCGAGCCAGGCGGCACCGCTGCCCAGGGCGTCGATGATGTAGTCCACGTCGACGCCGCCTCCCAGCTGGATCACGTCGAGCCCGGACTCCCGGGCGATGTCGACGAAGTGGAAGGGGCCGGCGGGCTCTCCGCCGGTAGCGGCCTTGCCTCCGACGTCGGGCTCGTCGGGGGAACCGCAGGCCAGGGTCAACAGCAGGCCGGCCAGCAGCCAGCGGCGAGGATGCTTCAAAGGTCCGCTCCGCTGGCGGCGCCGTCGCCGGTGCGGTTGGCCTCCACCAGTTCCTGGTGCAGTTTCAGTTCCCGCCGGGCCTCGTCGACCCGGCCCAGGCGCAGGTAGCTCTGGCCCAGGTAGTAGTGGGCTTCGCGATGCTCGGGAGCCAGGGCGATGACCTGTTCCATCAGCCCCGCGGCCTCCTCGTAGGCTCCGGCGCGGAAGCGCAGGGCGCCGAGGAAGAAGCCGGCCTGGAGCCGGCGGTTCTGCTCCTCGGGGGTCTTGACCGGGATCTCGAGGCAGCGCAGGAACGCTTGTTCGGCCTCCTCGGGCCGGTTGAGCTGCCGGGAGATCCAACCCCGGTGGTACCAGGCCAGCAGGTAGCCCGGGTCGACCTCGGTGGCGCGCCGATAGGCCTCGAGCGCCTCGGGGTGGTCCCCCCGGCGCAGCAGCACGTTGCCGATGTTGTTGTGGGCCCGGGCGTGTTGCGGGTCGAGACGCACCACGCCGCGGTAGGCCTCGAGGGCGCCGTCCCCGTCGCCCAGGGCGGACAACGCCAGGCCGAGCTGGAGCAGCGGGCGCGGGTTCTCCGGGGCCAGGCGGGCGGACTCGCGGAAGGCCCTGGCCGCTTCTTCGGGCTTGCCCGCCTTGATCGCCGCGCGACCGGCGTCGAAGGCCTGGCGGGCGCGTTCCAGCTCCGACTGGGCGAACGCCGCGGCGCCGAGCCAGAGGCCGCAGAAGAGGATCAGGAGCGACCCGGTGGGCCGCCGTCGAAGGGTCGTAAACACCGGGCAAGTATAGCTTCTGCGCCGGGGTCCTGGCCCGTGCCCGGCGCCGGCGCCGCGGAACCTCGGAGTCCGGAATCGTGCTACCTTCGCAAGGTGATGGGGAAGGGCAGCGGACGCATCGGAGCGCTGGCGATGGCCGCCTTGCTGGTCGCCGGCTGTCGTGACGACGGGGCCGGCCCGCCGGTCGAGGCGCCGCCGGCGGAACGCCCTGAATCCCACCGGCGCATGGTCGCCGAGCTCGCCCGGATCGCCGAGCAGTCCGAGCAGGACAACCCCTACTTCGGGCTCGAGCCCCTACCGGCCTACGAGGCCCAACTCCAGGCGCTGGCTCCGGGGGCGAGTCCCGAGCGCTGGCGGGTGCTGCGAGAACTCTCCGAACAGGCGTTGCGCCTCGGCCGGCTCGACGAGGCGGTGGCCTACCTGGAAGAGGCCCACGCCATGGCGCCGTCCCTTCCGGGTATGCCGGCCCAGGCGGCGGCCCGGGGGCAGTTGATGCTGGCGCTGGCCTATCTGCGCCAGGGCGAGGTGTTCAACTGCGCCCGCAACTACAACGCCGAGAGCTGCATCCTGCCGATTCGGGGTGGGGGAGTGCACCGGGAGCCGGGGCCCTCCCGCCAGGCGATCGAGCAACTGGAGCAGTTGCTCTCGCGGGTTCCCGCGGCGTCCAGCGAGGCGCTGACCGCCCGCTGGCTACTGAATCTGGCCCACATGACCGTGGGGAGCTATCCCGACGGCGTCCCCGCCGGTTATCGGATCGATCCGTCGGTGTTCCAGGGACCGGAGATGCCGGTCTTCCGCAACGTGGGCCTCGATCAGGGGCTGTTCGGCATGGACCACGCCGGCGGGGTGGTTGCCGAGGACTTCGACGGGGACGGGGACATCGACCTGCTGTTCTCCACCTCGGCGCCCGACGGCCCGCTCAAGCTCTACATCAACCGCCTGGTGCCCGAAGGCGCCTGGGGGTTCGACGAGCGCAGCGAGGAGGCGGGGCTCGCGGGCCTGTACGGCGGCCTGAACATGGTCCAGGCGGACTTCGACAACGACGGCGATCAGGATGTGTTCATTCCCCGGGGCGCCTGGTGGCGGCAGCTGGGGCGCCATCCCAACAGCCTGTTGCGCAACGACGGCCCCGACCCCGCGGCGGAGCGGCCCGTGCCCCGCTTCACCGACGTGACCTTCGCCGCCGGTCTCGGGGAGCTGCACTATCCGACCCAGGCGGCCGGCTGGGCGGACTACGACCTGGACGGCGATCTGGATCTGTTCGTCGGCAACGAGCACGGGGAGCTTCAGGCGCCGTCGCAGCTGTTCCGCAACAACGGAGACGGCACCTTCGTCGACGTCGCCGTCGAGGCCGGTGTCGCCAATCTTCGTTTCGCCAAGGCGGTCAGCTGGGGAGACTACGACGGCGACCGTTACCCGGACTTGTTCATCTCCAACATGAGCCAGGGCTCGGCCGAGCGGGGGACCAACCGGCTCTACCGCAACAACGGGGACGGCACCTTCAGCGATGTGGCTCCGCAGCTCGGGCTGACCGAGCCGGTGGCCAGCTTCCCCGCCTGGTTCTGGGACTACGACAACGATGGCCACCTGGACCTCTACGTGTCCTCCTACGGCGGCCTGGGCGTGCCTCCCCAGGTCGCGGTGGTGGCCGCCGGATATCTCGGCTGGGGGCACCCCGGCGAGAAGGCGCGGCTCTACCGGGGAGACGGGCGGGGCGGGTTCACCGACGTGGCCGCCGGCGCCGGGCTCCAGCGCGCGACCCTGCCGATGGGAGGGAACTTCGGGGATATCGATCAGGACGGGTATCTCGATCTCTATCTCGGGACCGGTTACCCGCTCTACGAAGGGTTGATGCCCAACGTGATGTACCTCAATCGGGCGGGGCGTTTCGAGGATGTGACCTTCAGCGCCGGCTTCGGCCACCTGCAGAAGGGGCACGGGATCGCCTTTGCCGACGTCTCCGGCGACGGCTATCCCGAGGTCATCGCCCAGATGGGCGGCATGTACCGGGGGGATGCCTTCGCCAACGCGCTGTTCGAGAACCCGGGCTTCAGCGGCCGCTCGCTGGTGTTCGAGCTCCGTGGGAGCCAGACCAACCGTGCCGGCGTCGGTGTGCGCCTGACCGTCGAGGTGCTCGCCGGCGGCGGGCGGCGCCGGGTGCACCGGGAGGTCGGTTCCGGCGGGAGCTTCGGCGCCAACCCGCTGCAGCGCTACCGGGTCGGCCTCGGGGAGCTCGACAGCGGCGGCATCGAGCAGATCGAGGTCTACTGGCCGGCATCGGACCGCCGCATGATCTTCGCCGGCATGGATGAGCGGGGTGCGCAGCCCCTGGGAGCGGGGCAGGAGCGCTTTGTCGTTCATGAGCAGGGCGCCTTGCTCGAGGCTTCGGGACCCGCCGGCACCTTCCGCTACAAGGCGCAACCCTGAGCCCGCTCCTCGGGGTCGACGCGCACGCTCGGCCGGCAACCCGATCGGAATCCGCTCGCCATCCCGCCCGCCGCTAGGTCCGGCCCCACAAGAACGATCCAGCCCCACAAAGGAAGAGGGGCCGGATCGCTCCGGCCCCTCGTGGTTGCTTCGGTCTTGTTTCCCGGGTCTACAGGTCCGGGATCGGCGCGTTCTCGCACTGGTCGGTCGTCGTGCGCTCGACCATGTCCGAGGACTCCCCGTAGGACCCGATCGCGCAGGAGTTGAGTCCGCGGACCAGGTAGTAGTAAGCCTCGCCGACCGGCGGATCCGGCCGCACATCGTCGTAGAAGTCAACGATGTTGAGGGTGGCGAGACAGGTGGCGTTGATCGTGCCGCCGTCGGTCTTCAGCTGGGAGATGTCACCGCTGGCGATGTCGTAGCGGAAGGCGACGCCGATGTTCTGGTAGGTGATCCGGGTCACCACCGGGTTGAGGCCGTCGTCGAAGGGGTTGACCTGGAGGCCGGTCACCTCAGTGGGCAAGGTGCTGGCGAACTGGTCGTCCGGGTTGCAGTCGCAGACGTCGTCGACGCCGTCGGAGTCCCGGTCGATCTGCGACGGATCCGGATCGTCGGGGCAGCTGTCGCAGGCGTCGCCGACGAAGTCGAGGTCGCTGTCCAACTGCTCGCCGTTGGCCACGGCGGGGCAGTTGTCCTCGAGGTCGACCAGGCCGTCCCCATCGGTGTCGACGCCCATCGCCGAGGGGCAGGGCGCGCCGATCGGACCGTACTCGACGCCGTCGCTGGTGACGCCCAGCCGGCTGGTGCCGCAGATGTTGGAGTTCTCGACCAGGTAGTAGAAGCCGGTGCCCGGAGCGGGCTCGTCTTCGTCCACGGTGGTCATCGTCAGCAGCGGCCCGGCGTAGCAGACCTCGTTGCGGGTGAACAGGCCGGAATCGAAGGTTCCGCGGTAGACGTTGAACACGCGGCCTTCGACGCCGGGAGACCAGAAGAGCGTCGGGTTGTTGAACTCGTTCTCGATGAACCAGTCCAGGGTGTTGCCCACCGGACCGGCGATCTGGGAAACCGAGGTGTTGAACGGCGCGCAGTCGGCCGTATCGGGCGTCCCGTCGTTGTCATCGTCGGGATCGGTGTCGTTGATGTCGCCGTCGGCGTCCCAGTCATTGGTGAAGGTGTGCTCGTAGGCGCCCGGATCGACGGTGGCGGTGGTGTCGCCGTCGCCGTCCTGGATACGGGCATCGCCGTCGAGGTCGAGGGCACCCGCCAGGGCGTTGGAGCCGGAGTCGAGAATGCGGCTCGATTCACGCAGGCGCAGATCGCGGCCGACGCCGTTCTGACGATCGACGAACCCCGGGTTGACCGAGACGTTGCCGCTGTTGCCGATGAACTCTTCGGGCTGGGAGTCGCCACCGATGTTCTCGGCGTTGACGCGACCGGGGTCGCCGATGTTGCCGAAGATGTCGGTGAAGGACACATCCGGGTTGGCGTAGTAGGTGGCAAAGCCACCCCCCTCGATCCCGGCGGTGTTGAAGGTCAAGATGCTGTTGGACAGCTCCGCGTCATAAGCGGCGGAGGCGGTGGTGTCGAAGTGCAGCGCAGCGCCGTAGCGGTCGGCGGTGTTCTCGATGAACGTGTTGCTGCGGAACGCGGCGATGGTGGTGTTGGTGTGGGCACCGCCGCCGTCGCGACCGGACTCGTTGTACTCGAAGAGGTTGTTCTCGATCAGGCCGCGGGACGGGGTGTAGGTGCCGCCGTTGAAGAACTGGCCCATCTTCACGCCGCCGCCGGCCTCGCCGACGATGTTGCCGCGGATCACGTTGCGGGTGATCGTCGGCGTGGCGGAGTTGGAGTAGATCACCATGCCGCCCCCTTCGGAGCCCTGGCTGACCTTGGCCACGTCGCCGGCCCGGTTGGCCTCGATGGTGTTGCCCTCGACGAGGGGCGCCGCGTTGCCGCCGATGTACATCCCGCCACCCTGGGCCCGGGCGCTGGAGAGGTCCGGCGGGTCGGCGATGTTGTCCATGATCATGTTGTTGGTGATCGTCGGTTCGGCTCGGCTGCTGGCGCCCGAGCCCTCGACGTAGATGCCGGCACCGAAGTAGTTGTCGGTGGCACCGTTGTTCAACACGTTGGCCACGATCTGGTTGTTGGTGATCGTCGGCGAGCTGTTGAACACGAACACGCCGCCACCGGCGACGAACTGCAGGCCACCACCCACGTCACGGAAAATCCCCGAGCCGCCGGTGATACGGAAGCCCTCGAGGGTGACCTCGGCTCCGGTGGCGAAGACCACCGCCGAGCAGGTGAGGTTGGTGGGGCTGGGCTGGCAGTCGCCCTGGGTGCAAGGCTGCCCGGTCGCATCGATGATCGTCACTTCCGGTCCATCGGTGGACATGACGTTCACGTTGGGCAGCATGCGCAAAGATTCGTTATAGGTTCCGGGGCGCACCATGACGTCCCCCCCGCCGCTGCCGTTCAGGTCGCAGATGGCGTCCTGGATCGAGCAGAACGGGTCGAGATCGGTACCGGAGCCGGGGCCGGGACAATTGTCATCATCCACGAACGCGGTCTGGGCACTCGCAACCCCGCCGGTTGCCACGAGTAGAAGCGCGAGGAGCACCAGTCGCGAGAATGTGGTTCGGAGAACAGGCACAGATTTCCCCTTCAATTGAAAAGAAATCCTTCTCACTCTGGGGGGGACACAGAGCAGGCGGCAGACCATGTTTATTTACAACGGCGCCTGCGGTTCGACAAGCAGCAAAATCGCGAAAACGGCGTTTCCAATGCGTGTCGAAGAATAATTCCAGACAAAGAAAAAGCCCGTGGCGAATAGTCGCCACGGGCCTTTCCAATTGCTTACTTGTGCTAGCTGACGATTACGGGCAGACCGAACCGTTGCTCAGCGAGTCCGACACCACCAGGTTCAGCTTCCAGGCGTTGATCGGATCAGTCGGAGTTTCCTTCGGACGACGGCGCTCGCAGAGGCCGGAGCAGGTGCCCTGCTCACAGAAGCCGAAGTTCGAGCAGGTGCCGCGATCGGAGCAGGTACCGCCGGTGCAGACGCCCTGGTCACCGCAGTCATCGCCCTTCTTGCACTGACGGCCATCCTTCGGGCCACCAACGCAGACCTTGCCGCAGATATCGTTGTTGAAGCAGATGCGACCGGGGCGGAAACCGCCGACGCAGGTGCCACCGCAATCGTTATCGGCGTCGCACTGACGACCGTCGGTGGTGCCACCGACACAACCAGCGACGCAGTCCGCGTCACCAGCGCACTGACGCTTGTTACGAGCGCCACCGCGGCAGATGTTTTCACAGTCGCTATCGTTGTCGCAGAAGTAATCGACAGAGCGACCGTTCTCACAGCAGGGGACCAACTCCTGGGCAGCGACAGAACCGCCCAGAGCGAAGACCGCCCCGCAACAAATCATGACAAACAACAGATGCGAAACCTTTTTCATCAGACCTCCCCTCGGGCAGGACGTGCCGGGACCAGCCCGTGTCTCCACATCGGCCCGTCACGACTCCGAAATCGTTATTTGGCGCTTATGGAAGTACTTCCACGCAACATTCGGGTCAAGCAAAATCTTCTGTCAGCTTCAGGAGAATTCCCGAAGATGGCAACTCCTCGCAGGCCAGCCACTTGACACTGAAGTATGCCTCTCAACCGGGCCTCCGGACTGTTACGATCCGACGACAATTTCCCGGTTTCGGGCATCTCTTCGCCCCCTCTTCGCTAGCTCGGGTCCGCCAGGACGGCTTTTGGGGCTCGTCTGACGCGAATCCGAACATCGTCCGCGGGTGCCCCGAGCGTATCGGCGGCGGCTCCCACCCTGGCCTTACCGGTCAGGTGATCGCCGAAAACCGTGACGAAACGCTCGATCTCGGCCCGCGTGAACCGATCTTGAGGTGTCCTCGTGGACAGGTTCAGACCGAAAGCCTTCGAGATGGCCACGACGTCCTTTTCCAGCAGGACTTGGTCCAGGGCCAGCTGGGGAATGGCATGACCTGAGTCTCGAAGGGCCTGTTCGGCCGTCGCCGCGTTATCCGCGGACAGATGTTTGACGTGGGCGATTCGCAGCAAGAAATCCCCGACGGTCTCCGGCTGACCGGCCGACGTGCTCGTGAGAGCCGCCAGGCAAACCAGACCCGCGATCGCCGTCATTCCTAGATGCTTCAGTACAGTCATTCTTCCTCACAGTTGGCCGCCGGAAAATCGACGGTCCCCCCCACTGATCGAAGACACGATTCCTTATACGTTCATTCCGGCCACGGTCAAGGAATGCCTGTGCCTGGGACGTACCAAACATCGGTGGCACAATGGGCCGAATCAGGGGAAATATACGGCCCCGAACGGGCTTGGAGAGGGGTAAGTGGCTGTAATCACACCGTGGAGCGCTCGCAGGCCGCCGATCCGGGCCCTATCGACCGGGGCCGGCGGGTTGCTGTTGGCCTTGTTGGCGCTCGGTTGCCCGGGCTCTCCCGGCCCTGGGAACGGAGATGAAACGCCGGCACCACCCGCCGAACCCTCCGCTCCGCCGGTCGAATCTTCGGTCCGCTTCGTGGATGTCGCCGCCGAGTCCGGGGTTGAACTCGTTTCGGTGTTCGGGAACATCGAAAAAAATCACCTGCTGGAATCAACCGGCGGGGGGGCCGCTATCGCCGACTACGACGGCGATGGGGATCTGGACCTCTACCTGACCACGGCCCAGACCACCGAGGACTGGTTGGCCGGGCGCCGGCCGAAGGCCAACGCCCTCTACCGCAACGACGGCTCGGGCAGGTTCGAAGAGGTCGCGGCGGCGGCGGGGGTGGCCCACGCGGCCTGGACCGCGGGCGCCTACTTCGTGGACTACGACTCCGACGGGGACCGGGACCTGTTTCTGACCACCTGGGGGCCCAATGTCCTCTACCGCAACGATGGCGACGGCACCTTCACCGACGTCACCGCCGCGGCGGGGGTGGCCGGCGGCGCCGGCGACTGGAGCGCCAGCGCGGCCTTCGGCGACCTGGATGGCGACGGCGACCTGGACCTCTACGTCACCAACTACTGCGAATACGACCTGGCCAACCCGCCCTATGGCGGCGACAAGGTGCTGTGGCGCGGGTTCCAGACCTACCGTGGGCCCAAGGGCTTCGTCGCCCAGCCGGACCGGCTCTACGAGAACCTGGGCAACGGGCGCTTCCGGGATGTCTCCGACAGCTCGGGTATCGCCGGCTCTCCGCCGCTCTACGGCCTCGGCGTGGTCTTCGCTGACCTGGAGGAGGACGGCGACCTGGACATCTACGTGGCCAACGACTCCCGCTCCAACTACCTGTGGCGCAACGATGGAGATATGCGATTCAGCGAGATCGCATCCTTCGCCGGTGTCGCCACCAACGAGGACGCCAAGGAGCAGGCGGGGATGGGGATCGACGCCGGGGACTACGACGGCGATGGGCGCCTCGACCTGGTGGTGACCAACTTTTCCCACGATTGGGACACCCTGTACCGCAACGAGGGGAGTCTGCAGTTTCTCGACGCCACCTTCATGGCCGGGCTGCGGGACACCTACCTGGACCTGGCCTGGGGCACCAAGCTGTTCGATTTCGACAACGACGGGCATCTGGACCTGTTCGTGGCCAACGGCCACATCTACCCCCAGGTCGACGAGCACCCCCAACTCGGCCTGACCTACGCCCAGCAGAACATCCTGTTGCGCAACAACGGGGAGGGGGGCTTCGTCGATGTCTCCGACGTGACCGGGCCGGGGATGGCCCTGATCGAGGGCTCCAGGGCCTTCGCCATCGAGGATCTGGACTTCGACGGCGATCTGGATCTGCTGATCGGCAACCTGGACGGCCCGCCCAATCTGCTGCGCAACGACGGGGGCAACGCCCGTAGCTGGGTTTCGGTGGAACTGGTCGGGACCGAGTCTCCGCGGGACGCCGTCGGCGCGCGGTTGACCCTCGAGTTCGCCGGCCGGAAGCTGGTCCGGGAGGTCAATCCCTACGGCTCCTACCAGTCGCAGAGCGCCTACGCGGTGCACTTCGGTCTCGGCGACCATGAAGACACCGCCGAACTGACCGTTCGTTGGCCCTCAGGGCGGGTGGAAACGATCTCCGCCCTGCCGGCGCGCCGCTTCCTGCGGGTGACCGAGGGGCAGGGGAGCTTCCAGGTCCTGCGGGAAGGAAGCGGATCATGAACCGCCGGCGGGCTCTCCCTCACGCCTCCGCGCTGCTGCTGGTGTTGGCGGCGCTCGCCGGCTGCGCAGGTGGTGGGGACGCCGGCACACCCCCCTCCGGGGCCGCGCCGGCGCCGCCGGGGCCGGAATACGCGGCGGCCCTGAGCCAGGCGGATGCCCTGTTGTCCCAGGGAGACCTGCAGGGGGCGCTGCGGGCCTCGACCCAGGCGCTGCTGGCGGCGCCCGCCCTGGCGGAACCCTACGAACGGGTCAGCGGCCTCTACACCCAGATGGCCCGCCACGACCAGGGCGCCGGGTTCTTCAACATGGCGGCCCAGCGTTTCCCCCAGCAGGCCGAGCCGGCCTTCTACGAGGGCATTCACCTCTACCACCTCGCCCGCTGGGACGAGGCTCTGGCGGCCTTCGATCGCTGCGTCGCGCTGCGGCCGGACCTGCCCGAGGCGCACTTCCAGCGGGGCGTCGTGCTCCAGGCCAAGGCGGACTTCGACGGGGCCATCGCGGCGCTCCAGCGGGCCACCGAGCTGAGCCCGCGGGATCCCTTCATCTCGGTCCGGCTGGCCCGCATGCTGCGGGTCGCCGGGCGCTACGACGAGGCCCGGACGGTCGTCGAGAACGCCCGCCGGCTGAGTCCGGGAGTGTCCGCGGTGCACTACGCCCTTGGCCAGGTGCTGCAACGGGTGGGTACCGACGCCGAGGCCGAACAGGCCTACCGGCGGGCCATCGAGCTCGACCCCGAGCACCGTCGGGCCCGCCACGATCTCGGCCGGTTGCTGGCGCGCAACGGGCGGGATGCCGAGGCCCGGATCGAGCAGGTGCTGTCCGGCTACATGAAGAAGCTGGAGGAGGAGCGGGCTCAGCTGGTGCGGCTGGTCAGCCTCTCCGTCGACGATCCGGCACCTGCGCTGGCGCTGGCCGATCTGGAGATCTCGTCGGGCCGTCTGGCCGAGGTCAACCGCTGGATCGGCCGGGCGGAGTCGCTGGGTGCCGCGGGACCCGAGGTCGCCGCGTTGCGGGCCCGGGTCGCGTACCTCTCCGGCGATCTCTCCGGGGGAGACGCCGAACTCGGGGGCAGCGCCGAAGGGGCGCTGCTCGATGCCCACCGTGAACTGGCGGGGGGCAACGGCGGCCGCGCCGCGGAACTCCTGGTCCCGTGGGCCGCATCGGAACAGCGTTCCGCGGCCGAACTGCGCGCTGCCGCGGCGCTCTATCGCCGGCTCGACCGGGTCGACGCCGCGGTGGATCTGCTGGAGCGGTCGGCGCGGCTCCCCTCGGTGCTCGAACCCTTCGCCGGTCAGATCTCCGGATAGCCGCTTCAGGACGCCCCGGGCGCTACTCGCCGAACATCGCTCCCAGGTGGAAGCGCGCCTGGCGGCGCCACCAGGGCCACTCATGGGAGACATCCTGGCCCCAGATGTCGACCTTGTGGCTGATCTCCTTCTGGGCCAGCATCCCGCCCAGCATCCGGGCCTCATCGACGTTGCCGTCTTCCCAGCGGCCCTGGCCGCAAACCAGGGTCAGGTGGGTGTGGCGCTTGATGCGTTCGAGCGCCTCCCCTTCGAGCCCGGGGACGAAGGCCATCGGGTTGTTGAAGTAGACCTCGGGGCTGTCGAGCCCGCCGCAGAACTCGGTGATGTCGTAGCGGGCGCTGAGGCACAGCGCGTAGCGGAAGGTCTCGGGGTACTTGAGCGCGAAGAGCGCCGAATAGTAGCCGCCGAGGCTCGTGCCGCTGACCCCGATCGGGATGTCCGGCGACTTGCAGTCCTCGCGGATGAAGGGCACCAGCTCGTTCATCACGTATTGCTCGTAGGCCTCGTGACGGGACAGGCGCCAGCGGGGATCGCTTTCCTTGCGGGTCCAGGCCTCGGCCACGTTGGATTCGCTGGTGTAGAGCTTGAGCTTGCCCGCCCCGATCAGATCGGCCAGCGCCTCGACCATTCCGTGGGCCTGCCACTCGTGGGCCATGCCCGAGGCCGAGGGGAAGACCAGCAGCGGCGGGCCGTAGTGGCCGTAGCGCCACAGGTGCATGCGGCGTCCCATCGACTGGCTCGGAATCATCTCGTGCTTGGCAAACATGTCGCCCCCGCCTCGGGGTCCGGCGCCGTCAGCGTGATGCCGCCCGGCCGCCCCGCAGAAACCGGGAGGATACCCCAATCGAGGCTATACTCGCTCCTCGATCCAACGGGCGGCCCGCAGAAGGGGCCGCCGGCCGGTGGGGTGGATGGGACTGCGAGTTCATCTGGTCGACGGGACCTACGAGTTGTTCCGCGCCTACTACGGCGCGCCTCCCTCCAAGGGGGCCGACGGCTCCGAGGTCGGGGCGGTCAAGGGGCTGACCCGCTCGATGCGGGCGCTGACCGGCCGTGAGGGCGCGACCCACGTCGGCGTCGCTTTCGATAGTGAGATCCGGTCGTTTCGCAACGAGTTGTTCGACGGCTACAAGACCGGAGAAGGCATCGAAGAGGAGCTGCTGGCACAGTTCCCCCTCGCCGAGCGGGCCCTCCGGGACCTCGGCTTTCGGGTGTGGTCCATGATCGAATTCGAGGCCGATGACGCTCTGGCCACTGCGGCCGATCGTTTCGCCGCCGATCCGGCGGTGGAGCAGGTGCTGATCTGCACCCCCGACAAGGACCTGGCCCAGTGTGTCCAGGGCACCCGGGTGGTGATGCGCGACCGCCGCCGGGAGTTGACCCTGGACGAGCCGGCGGTGATGGAAAAGTTCGGGGTTTCCCCGGCGTCGATTCCCGATTGGTTGGCCCTGGTCGGCGACAACGCCGACGGCATTCCCGGCGTGCCCCGCTGGGGCGCTCGCTCGTCCTCGACGGTGCGGGCCGCTTACGGCCACGTCGATG
>CAZBZH010000047.1:0-13982 GCA_964496265.1 uncultured Acidobacteriota bacterium
CTACTACGACGACATCCTGGAGACCTTCTTCCCGTTGGGAGACGACTAACACGATCACCGATGTTGCGGTTGCAAACGGCCCCCCCAGCCCGTAATTCGGCAATTCGGGGCTACACGGTAGCTCCGGGGGAGGAACCCATGCTGGAGCTGCTGCTGTTCGCCGTTCTGGGCCTCGGCCAGAAGAGCCAGGTCGTCGATATGCCCGAGGTTCACGTTTCCTCGGTCAACGTCTACGGGGTGCGCACCACCGATCCGGAAGCGATCTGGCGGGCTATCCGCCTCGACCTGGGCGGCCCGGTGCCCAAGACCGCGCCGATCCAGCGGCGGCTCGAGTCGATCGACGGAGTCGAGGGCGCCGAGATCTCGGTGGTCCACGCCGGTTCCCAGGCGGCGGTCTTCATCGGCATCCGAGAGAGCGCCAAGGCACCGGCTCCGCCGGCAGGGTCCGATCCGCTGCTGGCGCGGCTTGCATCCCACGAACTCAGTGATCGCTTCGCCGGAGCGAAGCTGCTGGCCCGGGCAACCCGCGACCGCGACCCCGAACTCCTGGGTGCGCTTCAGGCTCACTCGCTCCCCAGCCTGCTGGAGATGGCGCGCTGGCACAGCCGCCGCCACGCCCGCTACTCCCTCGAGATCCTGAGCCGGGTCACCGGCGAGCGCGAGTCCGACATTCAGGCGCGACTCGAGAGCCTGCCTCGCGATCCCGACGCCCAGTGGCGCTGGCTCGAGGCGATCGAGGAACGCCTCGTCGCGCACCAGCGCTTCGTCAACGGCGAGCTGGAAAACCCGCTGGGCGACCTGACCCGCACGGTCAGCGGCGCGCCGCAAAAGAAGCGGGTGCTCTAGCTCTCGGAGATGCGCTTGATTTCGGCCGCCAAGGCATGGGCGTCGGACAACTCCGCCCTGAGCCTTGCGTTCACGCTCTCCACCTCGGCCTCGGAGCAGGTGTGACCGTTGAGCGGGTGGATCACCAGGTCGTTCAAGCTGCCCATACCTCCGAACGCGCTGAGGAAATGCTCGATCCCGTAGAAGTCGGAGAGCTCGAGCAAGTCGATATCCCGGGCAATCCATCCCGCCCAGTGAGCCTCCCCGAGGCGCTCCAACGAAGCCTGAAGTTGGCGTAGGCGCTCCACCAACTCACGAGTCGTCGGCCCCATCCATGCCTCCCCTGCTGCCCGGGAGATTACGGGCGGCACCGAAAAACGCGCTTCGAGCCTTGGCCTGTTAAGCCTATCGGACTATACCGCGTATATATACCGAGTATCTAATCCGATGGAGACGAGGCATGAGCGTACGCAACAGCCTGCTGGCCCTGATCGCGGCCCAGCCGGCCCACGGCTACGGCCTGAAATCCGAGTTTGAGAGCAGCACCGCCGGGGAGTGGCCGCTCAACGCCGGCCAGGTCTACACCACTCTTTCCCGCCTCGAGCGGGACGGCCTGATCATCCCCGCCGGGGATTCCGGCTCCGCGGGCGAGTCCGGCGAACTGGATCGGCGCGCCTGGGAGGTCACCGCCGAAGGCCGCGAGGCCCTGGCCCGCTGGTTCGAAACGCCGGTGGAGAACCGCTCCCCCCGGGACGAGGTGGTGATCAAGGTCCTGGTCGCCGTGGCGACCCGGCAGACCAACCTGCGTCAGGTGCTGCAAACCCAGCGCTCGGCGACCATGCAGCGGCTCCAGGAGTACACCCGGCACAAGATCGAGGCCGATCCCGACGAACAGCTCGCCTGGTTGCTGCTACTCGACGCGATGATCCTGCGCGCCGACGCCGAGATCCGTTGGCTCGATCTCTGTGAACAACGCCTGAACCAGCTCGACGAGGAGCGGGGCTCATGATCGCCGAGGTCGTCGCCCACGCCCCCGTCCTGCAGTTCGACGGCGTCAGCCGGGTTCACGGAAGCGGACCGACGGCGGTGCGCGCCCTGGGTCCGGTCAGCTTCGAGATCCGCAGCGGCGAACTCGTCGCCATCATGGGGCCGTCGGGTTCCGGCAAGTCGACGTTGCTCTCACTCGCCGGCGCGCTGGATGTCCCCAGCAGCGGAACGGTCCGGCTCAACGGCCGCGATCTGGCCAACCGCAACCCGGCCGAGCTCTCCGAGCTACGTCGCCGAACCGTCGGCTTCGTGTTCCAGGAGCTGAACCTGCTTCCAGGCCTGACCGCCGTGGAGAACGTCCGCCTTCCCCTCGAACTGGACGGTCACCCGGTCGGCGAGGCCCACGAAAGAGCCCTCGAAGAACTGGGACATGTAGGCCTTGAAGCCCTGGCCGATCGCTTCCCCGACAATCTGTCCGGAGGCGAGCAGCAGCGGGTCGCCATCGCCCGGGCCTTCGTCGGGCCCCGCTCCCTGTTGCTGGCCGATGAACCGACGGGTGCTCTCGACTCGGTCACCGGAGAGGCGGTGGTGCGCCTGCTCAGGAAGCAATGCGCCCTCGGGCGCACCGTGGTGATCGTGACCCACGACGCAGCCCACGCAGGATGGGCCGACCGGGTGCTCTATCTGCGAGACGGCGAAATTGTCGATGAAGCAGTCGCCTCCACCGTCGCGGGACGGGGGATCGAATCGTGAACCCCCTGTCCGGGCTACGCGCCCTCGCGGCTCTGCTGCGGGTCGAGCGCCGACAGTTGCAAACGCACCCCTGGCGCGGCCTGGTGGCGATTCCCGTCGGGGCCATGGTCGCCGGGTCGACCCTCGCTCGTATCAGCGAGAGAACGCCCGCGGAGAATCAGGCCGCGGTATTGGGCACGGCGGATCTGCGCATCGACGGCGTGGAACACTGGGAGGACAAGCAGCGTGCCCTCGGCGCTCTTCCCGACGGCACCCGCACCCTCGAGGGTTACCACGGCTACGAGCGGGTCGGCGTGCCCGGCCGCACCCTGCGCGCCCGCTTCTGGGCGTTCACGCCGGACCCCGCTCCCCTCTCCCGGCCGGATGGCCTGGCAGCCGGACTGCTTCAGATGTCCGAAGGGCACGCGCCGCGAAACGCCGGGGAGGTCGCCCTTTCCCGGTCGCTGCTCGACGGACTCGGCGTTGCCGTCGGCGATGAGGTCACCCTCTCCTACGGCCGTCCGCGCCGGATCACCGGCATCGTGGTCGACCCGGAGGATCTCGCACTTCCGTTGATCCTGCGTACCCCCGCAGCCGTGGAGTATCCCGCCACCGCGTTCCTGCTAGCCCGACTGGATGGTTCCTCCTCGAGCCAGGCGCCAAGCACCGACGCCGAGCGGATCGCGGCCGATCTGCGCCAGGCGGAGCTGACCGTGCGTACCCGCGAGGACGCGTCCGCCAGCGACCCTTTCGCCGAGCTGTTCGTGCTCGCGCTCGGCATCATCGGCCTGTTCGAGTCGGCGCTGGTGATCTCCGCGGCCTTCGCCGTCGGCCTGCGCCGCCGCCAGGTCGAGATCGGGCTCCTCGGAGCCAACGGGGCCACCCGCGGGGGCATCACCCGGGCGCTGCTCGCTTCCGCTGGAGGCATCGCGCTTCTGGGAGGCATCGTCGGCACTCTGCTCGGCCTGCTCGCAGCCCTCGCGGTGCATCCCTGGCTCGACGGTTTCACCAACAGACTCTGCGGCCCCTTCGAGTTCGGGCCGGGACAGGTGATCGGGCCGGTGGTGCTCGGCATGCTGGCGGCGGTGCTGGCCGCGGTCCTGCCGGCCCGTGCCGCGGCGCGGCTGGGCATTCGCGAGGCGCTGTCGGGACGCCGGCCCACGGCAACCCGATCGCGACTCTGGCTGCTGCTGGGCACCTCTCTCGTCGCCCTCTCGCTCATCCTCCTGCTCGTACCCAAGGAGGGCTCTCCGCTCCTCGGCCTGGCGGTCGTGTTCGGCCCGATCTTCGGTATCGTCGGTTTCGGCGCCTGCGCTCCCTGGCTGCTGGACGGGTTGGCCCGCAGGGCGGCGCCGCTGCCTCTCGCCTGGCGACTGGCGATTCGCGACGCCGGCCGTTTCCGCGAGCGCAACGGTGCCGTGGTGACGGCGATCCTCGCCGGCATGTGCATGAGCATCACCATCGCGGCCCTGGTCGGCGGTCTCGAACAGGCGCTGGCCGACTTCCCCCAGCCCTACCGGGATGACCAGCTCTGGATCGAGGGCCCCGACGCCGAGACCGCGGCCCGGCGCATCGCCGCCGAACTTCCGTCGGTTGCGGTCACGCCGCTGGTCGCGGCCTACACCCACGGCGAGCCGGTTCGCTGGAAGACCGATGACGAGACCTTCACGCACAAGTCCCCGTGGATCGCCGTCGGAGACGTGGAGGTCGCCCAGGTGCTCGGCGCCGCGGACGCAGCACCCGCCCTGCGGCGTGGAGAGCTGGTCGCACTCGACCTGGAGGGTGGGGCGGTTCCGCCGGACCTGCAACTGAACTCATGGGTCGATGGTCGCGAACTCGCGCTCCCGCCGGCCTCTTCATGGCCCACCGGACAGAACGTACGCGAACCGGCATTCATGGTCAGCAACGCACTGGTCGAAGCCCGGGGTTGGGCCATCGGCCCACCTCCCAGCCATACCCTCGTTCCCTGGGTCGTGCGCCTCGATGGACCGGTGCGACCGGACCAGTTGGCTCGAGCCCGGGAAATAGCCGCGGAGCAGATCCGCACGACCGTCGACGCCGGCCTGCTCCAGGGCAACTCGTTCGACCAGGCTTTCTACGCGGTATTGCTGGTCTGCATGGCCACCGGACTGGTGATCGTGTTGATCGCCACCGCCCTCTCCTCCGCGGAGTCTGCCCCCGACGAGCACATCCTGCACACGGTCGGCGCGGCCCCCTCGGTTCTCCGTGGACATGTCGCCGCTCGCGCCGGCTACCTGACCCTGCTCGGCTGTTCGCTCGCCGTACCGGCAGGGCTGATCGTCGCCGGTGCCCTGGCAGGTGCGGTCAACTTCCCGCTGCCTTTCGTGGTGCCCTGGGGGGGAGTCCTGATCGTCACGCTCGGCTTCCCGGCCCTGGTGTTCTGCGTCACCTGGCTACTCGCCTGGTGCAGCCGCCACGCCCGGCCCTTCCGACTGGCCTCCTGATGAGGAGCAACAAGATGTCCCCACACGGCGCCGCTCACCGCATCCTGGTCTGCCTCGTTCTCGCCGCCTCCCTTGCCGTACCCGCAGGGGCCGGGGAGTCTCCCGAGATTCGCTGGGAGCCCCATACCGCGCGCGGGTTTCGCGACACTCCGTTGAAGGGTGAGTTGGGACGGCTGCGGGTGCCGGTTCGCCATGCAGACCCGGCCGGCGACACCCTGGACCTGGCCTTCGTCCGCTTTCGCACGACCCACCCCAACCCGGGGCCGCCGATCGTCTTCCTGGCGGGCGGCCCGGGAGGCTCCGGCATCGAGTCCGCAGCGCTGATGGCCTCCCACCCTCAGATTCGATTGCTCGAACATGGGGACGTCATCGGCATGGACCAGCGAGGAACCGGCCTGACCCGCCCAGACCTGAGCGAGCCCGGTTGGACCGAAACCCTCTCCTTCGACGAGCCGCTGAGCCGGGCCACTCTGGTGGCCGCCTCTGCTCGGGCAGCCGCCCAGACCTCGAACCACTGGACCCGGGCAGGCGTTTCCCTGGATGCCTACAACAGCGCCGAGAGTGCCGACGACCTCGACGTGCTGCGACAGGCTCTCGGCGAAGAAAAAATCTCCCTCTACGGCACGAGCTATGGCTCTCACCTGGGCCTGGCCTACCTACGCCGCCACGGATCTCACGTCGGCCGCGCGGTCCTGACCAAGGTCGAGGGTCCCAACCACACCTGGAAGCTGCCCGGCGCTGTCCAGAACGCGTTGCAAGACCTGCACGGGCTCACCAGCACCGACCCCTCCCTTTCCGAGCGGTCCCGGGACCTGATCGGCATGCTCCGTTCGCTTCTGTCGGAACTCGAGCAGCGCCCCGTGAGACTGCCCGCCGACGATGGTGGAGAGGCGGTCGTGCTCGGCCCCCTGGACCTGCAGGTGGCGGTTTCACGCGCGTTGGCCGCGACCGAGGACATCGAGCAACTCCCCCATACACTCGAAGCGTTCCTCGACGGGGACTGGACCGCACTGGGCGCGACCGCCCGTGACCTGCGCCATGTGAGTTTCCTTCCGATGCCGCTGATGATGGATTGCGCCTCGGGGGCCACCCCCGAACGCTGGGAACGCATCGCGTCCGAAGCAGGCGATGAGCACAACCTGCTCGGTGACGCGATCTATGCTCCGCTCTACCCCGAAGCGTGCCGGGCAGCGGGCGATCCGGACCTGGGAGATGCTTTTCGTCAACCCCTGGAGACGCCGGTTCCGACCCTCTTCGTCAGCGGCACCCTCGACGTGCGCACCCCTCCATCCAACGTGGAGGAGATCCTCCCCGGGTTTTCCCGAGGCGTCCACGTGGTCGTGCGGAACGCAGGGCATCCGGCCCGCGAGTTGATGTCTCGGGAGTACCGCGATCTGCTGCAAGCGTTCCTGCGTGGAGAGGCGGTTGAGGATTGCGCGATTCAGCTCCCCGAACCGATCTTCTCTCGCCCGCGGGGTGACGTGGAGACATCCGACTAGGGCTCCAGCCCTACGGGATCTCTAAGCCCCAGCGCGCCCGGCTGCACCGTCGAACCGTAGACCCCGAGGCAGCCCTGCCGTTCCTGGGCGACCACGCGCAGCACCGCCGGGTTGCGCTCCAGGGTCGCGGGGTCGACGGTGATCACCACGCAACGTCCATCCCGCTTGTCCACCCGAAGTCGCAGACTTCCCAGCCGTAGGGTGCGACCGACCCAGCCGTCCTCGGGAAACGGATCGTCGGATTCGGTGTCGACCAGGATGTTCGGCCGAAAGCGCGACACGTCCAGCGGCTCCCCGACCGATTCCGCCAACTGCCTGACCGTCTGGACCGTGATCAGCGAGAGCGGAAACGTGTCGAACACGCCCCGCTGCTGTTTGATCGCCGACGCCCCCTTCGACCACAGCTCCGCGGCCAGCGCCGGGTCCTCGACGCCGAGCCGCGCCCCGTCGGGCGTGTGCACCTCCAGCGGCGACCGCTCCGCATCGGTCCCGTCGACGAACGCCGGGCGGTAGTGCTGCATCTGCGGGTTCTCGCGAATGGTCAACCAGGGAAAGCCGCTGCCGCGGACGCCTTCACGCACGAAGGCCCAACGGCGATCGCCGTCCAGCCCCTGCCAGCCGACGTCAGCTTGCTCCAACGCCTCGGCGGCCATGGATTTGACGGGGTAACGCCAGAGACCGACGACGGTCCCGACGCGTTCGAGCGTGGATTCGACAGACATGACGGACCTCCCGAAGAAGGCGCCCTTGTCTCATTGTCGGAAAGCCCCGATGCCGAGCGTGACGGTCGAGGACCGCTGCAGCGCCCCTCGGCGGTGGGTGTTCGTGGGCCGGACCGGCCGGCGAGTCGTCAGCGACGCTAGGTGCGCACCCCCGCGCAACATTCGACGTAGTCCGCGAGGCTGTCGCGCAGGTTCTTGTAGGTTCCGCGCAGGGTGCTCAGGGTCTTCTCGGCGTGGAACGATCCGCGCGCTGCGGAGAAGGCCTCGAAAGCGCGGTTGAGTTCACGCACTTCGCTTGCCATCTGGGACAGGATGGCCAGGCTCTGCTCGTCGTTGGTCCGGGTGGCCTCGTTGAACACGACCCGCATCGAGGCGACGAACGATTCCATCCGCTTGCGCATGGCGTTGACGTTGTTGGTGCAGCACTCGAGGACGCTCATCATCTGCTCGTCACTGTTGGTCGAGCGCAGCCGGGCGTCCCCCTTGCCCTCGGCGGCGGCGAGCACGTGCTTGACCTTCATGCCGGCGTTCTTGATCTGGCCGGCGAGCGCCCTGAGGTCCGCCTGCATCTGAGCGGCCGGGCCGCTGATCGCGGGTTCCTCGACCTCGGGCTGGCTGCCCTTGGACTTCTTCTTGGCCATGGCGGGCGTGCCGGCCAGACCGGCGATCAGAACCAGCGACACCACGACAATCCAGAATCTCTTCGACATCTTGCGTCTCCGCGGATCTGCGAGCGGGGGAAGCCCCGGAACAACCCTTCCTTGTTACCGCGCCCCGGCCCGGGGCGCAAGGCCCGCGGGCCGGTTGGCCCGGTCCCGGGATCCGCGGTGCTATCATTCTCCGCCTTCCCGGAGGATCCCATGAAGAACCCGAGCGGCCCCGCCGATCCGGCCGCCGCAGGTGGCGCTGCGGATGGCGCCGGCGCCCAGGACGTCGAAAAACTGGCCCAGGAGCTGACCGATCTGGCCCGAACCGAGCCCGATCAGTTGGGACGCCGTATCGGCGACCTGACCGTGCGTCAGCAGGCCGAACTGGCCCTGCGCCTCGGCCCGGCCGAGCGGCTGGAGCTGCTGCTTCACGCCCCGCGGCCGATGCGTCTGGTGCGTTCCCTGCCCGATTCGGAGCTCTATCTGACCGTGCGCCGGGTCGGGCCCTCGGACGCCCTGCCGCTGCTGGCCCTGACCTCCGCCCGGCAGCTGACCCACCTGATCGACCTGGAAGCCTGGCGCGGCGAGCGCTTCGATCCGGGCCGGGCGGGCGCCTGGGTCGCCGTGTTCCTGGAGAGTGGCGAACCGACCCTCAAGCGCTTCCTGCGCAGCGCCGACGACGCCCTGCTGGCGGCGCTGTTCAAGGGCTGGCTGCACATCGAACAGGTCGAGATCGAGGACACCCCCGAGGTTGCGGGCCCGGGGTTGAGCGAGTCCGGCGACGAGCGGGGAGGCATCTCTCCCGACGGTTACCACCGGCTCTCGCCGGAGATCCCGGAGCACGCCGCGGCGGCCCGGGCCATGCTGCAGGTTTTCTACTCGGATCAACCCGAGCGCTATGAGAAGGTCCTGACCGGTAGTCTCTGGACCCTCCCCGCGGAACTGGAGGAGGAGGCGCTGCACTGGCGGCGCAGCCGGCTGGAAGAGCACGGCTTCGTCCCCTGGGAAGAGGCGATGTCCGCCTTCGCGCCGCCCAGCGGCGTGCGCACCCGCGCCAGCGTGCCCCTCGGCGACGACGAGGACTCGGTCCCGGTGCCCCGCACCGCGCTGCGCGTGATCGAAGGGGACTCGGTGCTGGCTCCCGCCATCGGCCGCCTTCCCGTCGGCGAACAGGGGCGCTTCCTGTTCGAGCTCGGCTCGGTGGCCAACCGGGTGCTGGTGGCCAACGCCGCCGACCTGGGCGATCCGGACAATCACGAGGTCGCCTTGCGCAAATCGCTGGGCTACGTCGGTATCGGCGTCGAGATGCGCCGCGAACAGGGCGAGGACAGCGGCGCGGTGCTGGCGTCGATCCCCGCCATCGAACTCTTCCGCGAGGGTTACGCCCCGGCGGAGCGGCTCAAGGGCCGGGCCCAGGCGCTGAGCGAATCCGGCTGGGTTTCCCGGCATCCCCGCTCGCTGGAACTGCTGGACCCGCCGCTGCGCCCCCGGGTCGAAGGCCTGCTGCACACCCGCCCCGACTACCTGGTGGTCGAGGAAGGGGACGGCGAGAGTTTCTTCCGGGATTTCCAGACCCTGGGCGAACTGGACGAGACCCGGGTGGCGCTGGAGATGGCCGAGTTCCTGGGACGGCTGTTCCTCGAACGGCTCGACCTGGACGCCGAACTGCTGCTCGGCGGTGACCCTACCGGCGAGCCTCCCCGCTTCAGCGTGTTGTTCGGCACCATGTTGGCGCAGCACGTGACCACCGGCCGTCTGACCACCGATCCCCTGCCCGAGGCGCCCCTGCGCGAGTTCCTGCGGGAGCTTCCGGCCTACCGGGACTCCGCCGAGAGCACCCTCGAGGCGGTGAGTTCCCTGGTGAGCCGGCTGCAGAAGGATCAGCGCCTCGAGGGGTCGGAGCCGGCCCTGCTGACCCGGTTCGGCCGGGCCTGCCTCGACCAGATCGTCGAGGAATGCGGCCGGCTCGATCCCGAAGGGCCGATCGACCCACGCTTCGTCTCCAGCCTGATGATCGCCGTCGAATCCTGAGGAGAGCCCCATGTCCGAAGAGAAGCTGAAATCCGCCTACGAACTCGCCATGGAGCGGCTCGAGAAGAAGGACCGGGAGGACGGCATCGAGAACCGGCCGCTGACCGACGCCCAGCGCGAGCGGATCGCCGAGCTGCGCCGGGACACCAAGGCCAGGCTGGCCGAGGTCGAGATCCTGGTGGCGGGCAAGCGGGCCGAGGCCGCCGGAGACCCGGGCAAGCTGGCCGAGGTCGAGGAGCACTACCGCATCGACCGGCGGCGGCTGGAAGACGGCCTCGAGGCCGCCATCGAGAAGATCAAGCGAGGCGAGTAGCCGGAAGCGCTAGGAGGCCGGTCGCCTGGCCTGGGCCTTGGTCCAGCGGCGGAAACTGTCCCGGGTCCGGACCCGCACCTCACCGTTGAGCCCTTCATGGGCGATCCCGCACATCTGGTCCCCCTCGAACTGCAGCACGCCGGGCTTTTCCGGCGTGAAGCGCAGGGTGTACCAGCGATCGGGGATGGCGATCTCCTTGGTGTCGTACTCGGGCACCCCGAACATGTAGATGTAGTCGGTGCTGGTCAGCCGGAACTCCGCCTCGGTATCGACCGGGAGCACCACCTCGCCGACGCTGTAGAGATCGTCCCCGTTGCCCAGCTCCCCATCGGGACCGGGATAGCGGAAGTGCCAGGAGTACCCCATTCCGGTGACTTCCACCGGGTAAGGCTCGGGAATTTCAACCTGGGGGACCGGAGCACAGGCCAGACCACCCAGGGCAGCCCCCAGAATGAGGCACCCGGCGCCCAGACGGCGCCGCCAACGGGACAGGGCTGGGATTTGACTGGGATACACGGTTTCTCCGCTCTCTTGTAGTATACGGCCGGGTGGGCGATGACACCCGTCGGCGGCATGCTGTCGCGGAAACCCCATCGCGCCGGAAGACCCGAGGAGGAATCATGCGTCCCGTGCACCACAGCCCCCTACTCCTTCTGATCCTGGCCCTGGTCGCCCTGAGCGGCTGCAGCGGCGACAAGGAAGCCGAGGGGACGGATAAAGCTCAAACCGCCAGTCACGATTCGGGCCTCGAGATCCTCGTCGATCTTCCCGACTTCTCGCTGACCGACCAGAACGGCAACAGCTTCGGCAGCGCCGACCTCGAGGGCCGGGTCTGGATCGCCGGGTTCATCTTCACCCGCTGCGGTTCGGTCTGCCCCCAGCTCACCGGACGGATGGAAGTGGTCCAGGGGGACCTGATCCACGAGCTGAGCACCTTCGGCACCCACCTGGTCAGCTTCTCCGTCGATCCCGAGTACGACACCCCCGAGGTGCTCTCGGCCTACGCCGACAAGTACGGCGCGATCGACGACCACTGGACCTTCCTGACCGGCACCCGGGATGAGATCTGGCAGCTCAGTGAGAACGGCTTCAAGCTGGGCGTCGGGGACGCTCCCGACGATGCCGAGCTGCCGCTCTTCCACTCCGAGAAACTGGTGCTGGTCGACGGCGAGGGCCGGGTCCGCGGCTTCTACGACGGCACCGACCGCGCCTCGGTGGAGACCCTGATCCTCGACGTGCGCAAGCTGCTGCACACCGAGGAGCTGCACCGCCTGCGCCGGGTCGACTACCCGGTCCCCTCGGCGGACGTGGTGCCGGCCGGCTGGATGACCTCCCGCCAGAGCCAACAGCAATCCCAGGCCGGGCAGATCGGCGTGTTCCACGACTTCAAGTTCACCGATGCGGTGCTGGATAGCGGCATCACCTTCTCCCACGGTGTCGTCGAGGACGCCGGCAAGTTCTACAAGGCGGTGCACTACGACCACGGCACCGGCCTGGCGGCGGCGGATGTCGACGCCGACGGCCGCACCGACCTGTTCTTCGTCAACCAGCTCGGCGTCAACGAGCTGTGGCGCAATGCCGGCGGCGGCAAGTTCGAGAAGATGCTCGACTCCCCCGACCTGCGCATGCCCTACAAGACCGGCGTCAGCGCGTCGTTCGCCGACGTGGACAACGACGGCGATCCGGATCTCTACGTGACCACGGTCAAGCAGGGCAACCAGCTATTCCTGAACAACGGCAAGGGCCGCTTCAGCGACGCCACCGAGGGTTCGGGGGTCGGCTATGTCGGCCACTCGTCCGGTTCGATGTTCTTCGACTACGACAAGGACGGCCTGCTCGACCTGTTCGTGACCAACGTCGGCGTCTACACCACCGACGAGATGGGCCCGGGCAACTACTACGTGGGCCACGGCGACGCCTTCGGCGGCCACCTCAAGCCCGAGCGCAACGAATCCAGCCGCCTGTTCAAGAACCTGGGCGACGGCAAGTTCCGGGACGTCACCGAGGCGATGGGCATCGTCGATGTCAGCTGGAGCGGCGACTGCACGCCGCTGGACGTCAACGGCGACGGCTGGCAGGACCTCTACCTGCTCAACATGCAGGGCCACGACCAGTACTACGAGAACCAGGGGGGCAAGCGCTTCGTCAAGAAAAGCCGCGACGTGTTCCCCAAGACCTCCTGGGGCGGCATGAGCGTCAAGTCCTTCGACTTCGACAACGACGGCGACATGGACGTGATGACCACCGACATGCACTCGGACATGACCACGCCGGCGACGGTCAAGCTCACCGAGGAGAAGCTCAAGCCGGCGGGACCGGACAGCGGCGAGGCCTTCCGCATGCACTGGCCGGAATCCTTCCTCAACAGCAACGGACAGAGCGTGTTCGGCAACGCCATGCACCGCAACGACGGCAGCGGCAACTTCACCGAGGTTTCCGACGAGGTCAACGCCGAGAACTACTGGCCCTGGGGCTTCAGCGTCGGCGATCTCAACGCCGACGGCTGGCAGGACGCCTTCGTGGCTACCAGCATGAACTACCCCTTCCGCTACCAGGTCAACACCGTGTTCCTCAACGACGGCGGCAAGTTCGCCGATACCGAGTTCATCCTCGGGGTCGAGCCTCGCCGGGAGGGCCGGATGGACCGGCCCTGGTATCCGCTGGCCTGCGCCGGCGCCGACAAGGACCACGATCTGTGCGGGTCGCTGGGGCTGACCGAGGACGTGATGATCTGGGGCACCCTGGGCTCCCGCTCCTCGGTGATCTTCGACCTGGACGGCGACGGCGACCAGGACGTGGTGACCGCCGAGTTCAATGACGGCCCGATGGTGCTGATCTCCGACCTGTCGGCCAAGACCTCGGTCTCCCACCTCGAGATCGCCCTCGAGGGCAGCCGCTCCAACCGGGCCGGCTTCGGCGCCCGGGTCGAGGTCAAGGCCGGGGACACCACCTGGACCAAGGTCCACGACGGCAAATCCGGCTACATGTCCCAGAGCCAGATGCCGCTCTACTTCGGCCTCGGCGACGCCGCGGAAGCCGACGAGATCGTCGTCACCTGGCCCTCGGGGCAGAAGGACGTGATCTCCGGTCCGGTCGCTGCCGGGCGCCGGATCCAGATCGTCGAAGGCAAGGGCCTCCAGTAGACAAAGAAAAACCCCGGGCGAGCCATCAGGGCCCGCCCGGGGTCGATGTTCTCGTTCATTGCTCGCCCTGCCGGTTCGCCTGCCCGGGTTCACCTGCCCGGGCCTTCCGCCTACCTGCCTTGATCGGCTCTAGCGCTGCCCGCGACCGCCGCCGCCCGAGCCCGGGCGACTCCCCGGGTTCCCCTGAGGGGTCACCGGCTGGTTGTTGGGATCCCAATACGGATCGCCGTAGGGGCGCATGTTGTCGTAGGGGTTGTCGTACATCCCCTTGTTCATCGAGCCGTAGCCGGAGTAGTCGCCGAGGGTGCCGCCGCCGGTCGCCGCCTGGAGCGGGCGGCCCCGTAGGGTAAGCATTACCGGCACCGTGGCCAGACCGGTCTTGATCAGGGTCCGGCGGTCCAGGCGAGGCCTTGCTGTAATCCCATCCTGGGATTTCTTATTGTCTCGTGCGTCCGAAGCCATTTCTATCCTCTCCAGGACATTCCTTGTCCCTTAGGGAAAAATCCACCGTCGGTTCGGAGCTGTGCCTTAGTTGCGCACCAACGTACACTGCCGTTTTCTTAACAGCAAGGCATCGGGCGTGAATTTGTTGCACGCCGCACCGCAGCGGCGGGCAAT
>CAZBZH010000048.1:0-13954 GCA_964496265.1 uncultured Acidobacteriota bacterium
AGAGGTTTTAGCCGGGCAGAGTGCCGGCATTCGCCGGGCAGGCGCTGCGTCACTGGACCTTGCCTACGTCGCCTCGGGCAGGCTCGACGCCTTCTGGGAAATTGGCCTTGCCCAGTGGGATATCGCCGCCGGTGCGTTGCTTGTGCGCGAGGCGGGCGGGCTGGTCGCCGATATCGATGCGTCAGAAAACTACCTCGAGTCGGGCAACATCGTCTGCGGCAACCCCAAGTGTTTCAAAGCCGTGCTGCAGGCCGTCAAGCCGCTCCTGTCCTGACGGCCGTCGCCGCCGCCTCATGAGCCCCGACAATATCCGCATCGTCCTGGTCAACACGACCCACCCGGGCACTATCGGTGGTGTGGCGCGGGCAATGAAAAATATGGGCCTTTCCCGCCTCTACCTGGTAGCACCTAGAAAGTTTCCCCACGAGGAGGCCGACTGGGGCGCCGCCTCGGCGCTCGGTGCGGGAGCGGCACTTCCGGGAGAGGTTTCGGCGGCCGCTGGGGACGCCCATAAAACAAGGAGCACCAGCAGGGGCGCAAGCGGCCCCATGGCTCGGTTCTGCATCGATGCTCCCGGTCGGCTGGCGCTCATGCTTGCCCCTACCCCGATTAGTCCCTCTCGCCCGAAAATCTAGGGAATCTACCCCGATCTCTGCAACAGCGATGCCGCCTGTTCCGCGGGCACCCCGGGCCGGGGCGCGTAGAGAATACCCGTTTCGTGATCGAAAGTACCGGGTCAGACCTTCCCGGGCCTGTCGCCTGGCCGGTTGCCCCAGGGCCGCCGGTCTAGCGCAGTTCGGCCAGGATCGTCTCGGGGCGGACCCGGACCCGCCAGTTGTCGGTCAGCTCCCGCCAGGTCACGTTGCGCTGCTCGTCGAGGATGAAGACCGCCGGCCGGGAGATGTCGGTGTCGGGTAGCCCGTCCTCGTGGATCAGCCCCAGCCTGCGGATCAGGTCCCGACCTGGATCACAGAGGACCGGGAAGCTGTACCCCTGGGCCTCGATCGCCTCCCGGGAGTCTTCGGGGGAATCGGCGCTGACCGCGACCACCTCAGCGCCGAGGCTGCGGATCTCGTCGATGCGTGACTGCAAACCTTGCAGTTCGGAGAGGCAGAAGGGTCACCAGTAGCCGCGGTAGAACACCAGCACCACCTTGCGCCCTTCAAGGGAGGCCAGATCGAAGGGCTCGCCCCGGTGGGTCTGCAGGCTGAAGTTCTCGATCCGCGAGATGCCCGCCGCGGTTTCTCCCGTGGGCATCTGATAGCTCATCACGAACACGTAGTAGCCGAACAGTCCGAGAAAACCCACCGACAGCAGGGTGCCGAACACGCCGAAGACCTTCGAGGGCAGGCGGCGTCCCTGGCCGAAGGCGCCGAACAGGCCGGCCAGCGACAGGGCGACGCCGAGCAGCGCCAGCGGCAGGTTGAGCCAGGGGAAATCCCGCAGCGCCGGGATCTTGGCGAAGACCATGAAGTAGCTGATCACCGCGGCGACGGTGACCAGCGGGCCGAGCCAGATGAGATGCAGCCGGCTCACGGCGTCTTGCTCTTGCCGTCGGCGGGATCCTGGTCGTCGTGGAGCACCCGCATGGCCGGCGTCTCCATGTCGTCGAACTGGCCCGCCCGCGCCGCCCAGATGTAGGCGACCACGGCGATGCCGGCCATCAACAGGGCCAGCGGAAACAGGATGTAGAGCACTTCCATCGCGTTCGCTCCGGGCCCCGGTCGGCCGCGACCGGACCTGCTGCTAGAAGGTACGCGAGCGATACGACAGCGTGACCACCGTCAGCGAGCTGATCGGCATCAGCACCGCCGCGATCAGTGGGTTGATCAACCCGGCCACGGCCAGACCGCCGGTCACCAGATTGTACGCCAGTGAGGCGGCCATGTTGCGGCGAACCACTCCCATGGCCCGCCGGGAGCCGTCGATCAGTTCGACCAGCGGAGCCAGCCCGGGGCGGCTGAGATAGACGTCGGCGGCACTGAGGCTGGCCTCGGCACCCCCCTGGACCGCCACCCCGACGTCCGCCGCCGAGAGCGCCGCGGTGTCGTTGACCCCGTCTCCGACCATGATCAGGGAGCCCTCGTCCCGGCGCAGCGCCTGGACGTGGCGAGCCTTGTCTTCCGGCGCGACCCGTCCGTGCACCGCGTCCTCGTCCAGACCCAGGGTGCGGCCGATGGCCCGGGCGACCCGGGGGTCGTCGCCGGAGATCATGCCCAGGTCGAAGCCGCGTTCCCGTAGCGCCTCCAGCGCGGCGCCGGCGTCGGCCCGCAGCGGGTCCCCGATGCCGGCGATGCTGACGACCTCGCCGTCGACGGTGATACACACCGGCGAGAGGCCGGAAGCGATCACCGCGCGTTCCCAGCCGGCGGCCTGCGGGGACAGCCCACCGGGCGCGGTGAACCCGGCGCTTCCGATCCGCACCTCCCGGCCGTCGCAGCGTCCTTCGACCCCTTCGCCGGGTGCGTAGCGGATCTCCGAGCAGACCACCGGTGCGCCGCCGTGTTCCCGTCCCGCCTCGACGAACGCTCGAGCGATCGGGTGGGCGACTCCCAGCTCCAGGGCGGCAGCGAAGCGGAGGGTCTCCCGCTCGCCGTGGAGTTCGACCAGTTCGGTGCGTCCCTCGGTCAGCGTGCCGGTCTTGTCCAGCAGCAACCGACCGTGGCGGGCCAGGGTCTCGATCGCCTCGCCCCCCTTGATCAGGATCCCCTTGCGCGCGGCGCGGCCGATGGCGGCCACCAGAGCCAGCGGGGTGGCCAGCCCCAGGGCACAGGGGCAGGTGACGATCAGGAGCGCGATGGCGTTCTCCACCGCCGCGTCGGGATCGACCCACCACCAGCCGAGCAGGGTCGCGGCCGCGATGCTGAGTACCACCAGCACGAAGCGATGGGCCACCCGGTCGGCCAGACGCACGACCCGCGGTCGGTCCCGGGCGAAGGATTCGACCAGACTCATCAGCCGGCCGACCCGGGTTTCGGCGCCGGTGCTATCGACGCTGACGCGGACCGGAGAGCCCAGGTTGGTCGTGCCGGCGAAGACCCGGTCGCCGGGGGCGACGTTGACCGGTTCCGATTCGCCGCTCAGCAGGGACAGGTCCAGGCTCGACTTGCCCTCGCGCACTTCGCCGTCACCGGGGATGCTCTCGCCCGGCCGCACCTCGACCTGATCGCCGGATTCCAGCGCCTCGACGGGAATATCCTCCAGGCCGCCGCCCGGAAGCACCCGGTGGGCGACCCCCGGAGTCAGTCCGTAGAGCAACGCGACCGCATCGTGGGCGGCGTGTTGCTGGCGTTGCATCACGTAGCGTCCGACCAGCAGCAGGAAGATCACCGCGGTCAACGACTCGAAGTAGGTCTCGCCGATGCCGCGTACGGTGTTGACCGCGCCCCAGGCCGTCCCGGCGGTCAGCGCCAGGGCGACCGGCAGATCCATGTGCATCACGCCGGTGCGGATCGAGGCCCGGGCGCCGGCGAAGAAGGTGCGGCCGGGCCAGATCACCGCCAGGAACGTCAGCCCCAGCCCCGACCAGCGGAACAGTTCGCGGTACTCCGCCTCCATCCGGTCGAACATGCCGGCGAAGAGGGCGAAGGACATCAGCATCACGTTGGCCGCGAGTGCGCCCGCCACCGCCATGCGCACCAGCAGTCGGCGGGACTCCTTGCGGCGAATCTCGTCGAGGGGAGAGCCGACGTAGGGGCGGGGCGTGTAGCCCAGGGAATCGAGGGTCTCGGCGATCCGCGAAAGGAGGACCCGGGAGGGATCCCAGACGACCCGCGCGCGTTTGCGGCCGAAGTCGACGCGAACCTCCACCACGCCGTCGAGAATCTTCGGCGTGTGTTCCAGGAGCCAGATGCAGGCGGCGCAGTGCAGGCCCTCGAGTTGGAGGTCGATGCCGCAAAGGCCTCCGGGCAAGCGGTCGACGTGGCGCTCCAGGAAGGCCTCGTGATCGAAGGTCTCGAAGCCGCCGCCGCGAGGGTTGGCCTGTAGCTTGGTGTCGTCCTCTTCCTTGAGGGCGTAGAAGCGTTCCAGGCCGAAGCCGCGAATGGTGTCGAACACGGCGCGGCAGCCGGCGCAGCAGAACTGGTGTTCGGCCTCGGCGTCGTAGAGCCCTGCAGGGACCGGCAGGCCGCAGTGGTCGCAGGCGTCGGGGGCGACCGGTTGCTCGCGCAGGACGCTCATGGTTCTCGGTGGCAGCAGGCCGGCGGGGCGTTGAGATCGGCCGGTTCGGCGGCGTTCAGCGGCGCCATGTCGAGGCGGGAGGAGATGGCGAAGATGCCGACCAGCACCAGCGCCGTCGCGGTCAACGCCGGAACGAAACGCAGCGCGGGGCCGGCCAGCCGGCGAGCCAGGATGCCCAGGGCTGTCAGCACCGGCAGGGTGCCGAGCCAGAAGGCGAACATCATCGCCGCGCCGTTCCACGGGGAGCCGCTGCCGGCGGCGGTGACGACGAAGGCGTAGAGCCAGCCGCAGGGGAGCAGGGTCGAGGCCAGGCCGATGGCCAGCGCCCGGGGCAGAGGGGAAACCCCCTGGAGCCGGCGGTGGACCGCCGTCGAGGCCCGGCGCAGGAAGGAGGGCGGCTGCAGCGCCGCCAGGCGCATGCCGGCCAGTCGGGCCAGCGAGACCAGGCCGAAGATCACCATGGCCACGCCGGCGGCGACCAGCGCGAGCCGCTGCACGCCGACCACACTCCCGCCGAAATCCAGGGCGGATCCCACGAGGCCGGCCAGGACGCCGAGCCCCACGTAGCTGGTCAGCCGCCCGCCGTGGTAGGCCATGACCCGGGTGGTCGAGGACCCCTGGGTGCCGACGGCGAAGGCCACGAAGGGGCCGCACATGCCGGCGCAGTGCAGGGAGCCGGTCAGGCTGGCGACCAGCACCGTGAGAAACAGGGCGGTCACGGAGCTTCCTTTCGCGGTTCGGTCACCACGCTCTTGCGGAAGCGGTCGATGTAGCGGTCGTCACCCCGGTCGATCCGCACGCGAAACTCCCAGACCCCCGCTCGCTGCAGCGGGAGGGTCTCGGCGTAGACACCCTCGCCCCGGTAGGGCAGGGTCCAGCTGCGGATCTCGCTCAGGCGCGCGTTATGGAAGCCCTCGAGGGAGACCTGGGCGCCGTCGATCGGCTGGTCGGCGGCGTCCATGGCGGTGAGGCGCACCTCGACCTGTCCGCGTACCTTTGCCGGAATCGCCCGCAGCTTGACCTCCCAGCCCAGAGCGTCGCTCCGCTGCCGCTCCCGCTTGAGGGCATCCCACTCCAGCGCTTTCTGCTCGTACTCCGGTTCCAGCGCAAAGGAGGGATCGCTGGAGGCGAGCACCAGCATCGCCGCCTGGATGCCGACGGAAAGCAGCAGCAGCCCGATCACCAGACCGATCCAGACCTTCCCCGACTTCATTGCGCGTCTCCCCGGGGCGCCGCCCCGTTGTCGTTGGTGGAGTAAAGCGGGCCCATCAGATGGTGCTCGAAGTCCCGGTCGAAGTCGGTCCCGTCATCGACCCGAACGACGATGTCGGCGCGTCCCTCGCTGAAACGATCGGCGTCGACGGTCAGGTGCAGCGTAACCTGTCCCGAGGCACCGGAATCGAGTTCCAGCGGCAGGTCGCCGCTCTGCTGTTCGACGACGCCGTCGACGCTGATCCCGTAGGTGCGGGCATCGTCGCTGCGGTTGACGATCTTGACCAGCAGGGTGCTCGAGATCGCTCCGGATTCCAGCACCTGATACGGCTGGCCGCGATGGCGCAGGAACGAGACATCGGCGCTGCCCTTCTTGGCCAGGGTCAGGCTGAACAGGCTGACCAGGACCACCAGCACCAGCGGGTAGATGACCACCCGTGGCCGCAGCAGCCTGGAGCGGCCCTTCTCCATCGCTTCCTGAGAGCTGTAGCGGATCAGGCCGCGAGGCTTCTGGATCTTGTCCATGATCTCGTCGCAGGCGTCGATGCACTGGGCGCAGCCGATGCACTCGAGCTGCAGGCCGTCACGGATGTCGATGCCGGTAGGGCAGGTCACCACGCAGGCCTTGCAGTCGATGCAGTCTCCGCTGTCGTCGGGAGCGTCCTTCTTGAGCTTGCCCCGGGGTTCGCCGCGCTGGGTGTCGTAGCCGATGATCAGCGATTGACGGTCCAGCAGGACCGACTGAAAACGGCCATAGGGGCAGGCCAGGGTGCACATCTGCTCCCGGAAGAAGCAGAAGTCGATCATCATCAGCGTCGTGGTCCCGGCCATCACCAGGAACGCCGCGGGATGGGTCAGCGGGCTCTGGCGAACCCAGTGGGCCAGGGTCTCGATGCCGACGAAGTACGCCAGGAAGACGTGGGCCAGGAACATCGAGATCGCGAGAAAGGTCAGGTACTTGCCGGCCGCTCGCGCCGGGCTCAGCGGAACGCGTCCCCCCGACTTGTAGGTCTTGCCCTCGAACAGCCGTTCCACCGGCCGGTAGACCAGTTCCATGTAGACGGTCTGGGGGCAGCCCCATCCGCACCAGACCCGGCCGAAAAGCGCCGTCAGCAGGAAGATCGTGACGAAGATCGTCAGCAGCATGAAGGCCAGCAGCAGCGTGTCCGTCGGCAGGAAGGTACGACCGAAGAAGGTGAACTCCCGGTTGGGCAGATCGAGCAGCATCGCCGGCTTGCCGTTGATGCGGATGTAGGGCAGGGCGGCGAACAGCACGATCAGCGCGTAGCCGACGATCTTCCGGCCGTTCAGGAAACGGCCGGGGGACAGGCGGGGGCGTAGCCAGCGGCGCGAGCCGTCCTTGTTCAAGGTCGCCAGTACGCGTTCGTCAGCGGTGGGGATCGAGCGGGGGTTACTCATGATGCAACTCGTTCCGCCTCTTGAGAGAGCGGCGTCGCGCGTCGCCGCTCTCACATGGGTGTAAAGGATCTACTGAACGGCTTCGGAATCTCCGGTCGCTTCACTCGCCGCCGGAGCATCGGGCCAGGCCGGGATCGGATCTCCCTCGGGCGCCTTGCCGTCGAGGGGAGTGTTCCGTAGGTGAGCCACGTAGGAACTGACCAGCACCAGCTGGGTCTCGGTGAACTGATCCCCCCAGGCCGGCATCCCCTTGGTGGTGATCCCGGTGCGGATCACCTCGGCGATGTCGACGACCCCCTTGACGTTCTTCCAGTGGTCGTCGGTCAGGTTCGGGCCGACGCTGCCGGAGCCGTCGGCCAGGTGGCACTGGGAGCACTTGCCCTTGAACAGGCCTTTCATCGCCAGCATGGCGTTCTCGTCTTCCATCATGCGCAGGATCGTCGGTTCGTCGACGCTCAGGTCGCCGTAGGTGGCCAGCAGCTTCTCGGCGTAGGCGGCCTGTTCCGCTTCCAGCGCATCGAGGATCGAGGGGCCGTTCCCGATGTGGTACCAGAGCACGTAGGGGAAGGCGAACAGGACCGAGAGCACGAACATCCAGACCCACCAGGCGGGCATCGGATTGTCGTATTCACGGATGCCGTCGTACTCGTGATCGAACAGCTTGTCGCGATAGGGCTCGTCAGCCATGGTTCCTCCGCTACTCGATGCGCGTGGAGTCATCGACTCCGACAGGTTGGTCTTCCAGCGGGATGCGCGCGGCGCGCTGGAACATGTTCGATTTGCTGAACACCAGCCACAGTACGAGGCCGGTAAAGAAGATGAAGAAGATCAGCATCAGGAAGGTCTTGATGCCGGTCACCGTCGATTCCTGGATCGCCAGCAGTTGCAGCAGGTTCATCATCGCTGCAGCCTCGCGACATCCTCGGTCTCCACCTCTTCCGGCAGCGGCTTGGCGATGTCGGTGCCCAGCCGCAGCATGTAGGCGATCATCGGGATGACCTTCTTGTCCTCGAGGTCGGAACCGGCGTAGGTCGGGTCCTCCTCGACCAGGCGCTTGAAGATCTCCGACGCCTGGGCCCGGGCCATCTCGGGCGCCCGATCCAGTTCCTCACCGTAGGGGACACCCAGGCTGGCCATCGTGTCGATACGGCTCTGGATGCTGTCGAAGTCCGCCGACTCGGTCAGCAGCCAGGGGTAGCGGGGCATGATCGAGCCTTCGCTGGTATCCGTCGGCCGGTTGAAGTGCCGCACATGCCAGGCCACGCTGCTGTTGGTCTGGCCGATGCGATGCAGGTCCGGACCGATCCGGCGGGAGCCCCACTGGAACGGCCGGTCGTAGACGAACTCGCCAGGCTTCGAGTACTCGCCGTAGCGCTCGGTCTCGTGGCGCATCGGGCGGATCATCTGGGAGTGGCAGTTGTAGCAACCCTCGACCTGGTAGATGTCCCGGCCCATCAGCTCCAGCGGCGTGTAGGGGGTGACCGTGGCGATGGTCGGCACGTTGCTCTTGATCAGGAAGGTCGGCACGATCTCGAACAGCGAGGCGACAAGCACCGCGATGACCACCCAGATGGTGAACAGCAGCGGCAGGCGCTCCCAGCGCCGGTGCCAGTTGAGCTGGGCGAAGACGTCCAGCTTGTGGGCGATCTTGGGAACGGCGACCAGGCGGGAGCCCGGGGTCGGCTGATCGGTGTAGCCGCCGGTGAGCGCCGGGGCCTGCTGGTCCGGCACCTCGTAGGTGCCCTTGTGGGACAGCCAGGTCATCAGCACGTTGATCAGGCACATGATCGTGCCCACCAGGAACAGCGTGCCCCCCACGGCGCGGATCCAGTACATCGGCAGCAATCGTTGCACGGTCTCGACGAAATCGGTGTACTGCAGCATCCCGTTGGCGTCGAAGGCGCGCCACATCAGGCCCTGGGTCAGGCCGGCGACGTAGATCGGGATGATGTAGAGCAGGATGCCGACGGTGCCGATGTAGAAGTGGACGGTCATCCACTTCTTGCTCCAGATCTCGGCCTGGAAGATCCGGGGCGCCAGCCAGTAGACCATGCCGAAGGTCATGAAGCCGTTCCAGCCGAGTGCTCCGCTGTGAACGTGGGCGATGGTCCAGTCGGTGTAATGGGAGAGGCCGTTGACGATCTTGATCGAGAGCATCGGCCCTTCGAAGGTGGACATCCCGTAGAAGGTGATGCCGACCACGAAGAACTTGAGGATCGGATCCTGAGCGACCTTGTTCCAGGCGCCGCGCAGGGTCAGCAGGCCGTTGAGCATGCCGCCCCAGGAGGGCATCCACAGCATCAGCGAGAAGAGCATGCCCAGGGTCGCGGCCCAGGCGGGCGCCGCGGTGTAGTGCAGGTGGTGCGGGCCGGCCCAGATGTAGATGAAGACCAGCGACCAGAAGTGCACGATCGACAGCTTGTAGCTGAATACCGGCCGGTTGGCCGCCTTGGGCAGGAAGTAGTACATCAGCCCGAGGAACGGGGTGGTCAGGAAGAAGGCCACCGCGTTGTGGCCGTACCACCACTGCATGAACGCGTCCTGCACTCCGGCGTAGATCGGGTAGCTCTTGAGCAGGCCGGCGGGCAGCGCCAGGTTGTTGAAGATGTGTAGGACCGCGACGGCGATGATCGTGGCGATGTAGAACCAGAGCGCCACGTAGAGGTGACGTTCCCGTCTGCGGGCCAGGGTGCCGAAGAAGTTCACGGCGAAGACCACCCAGATCAGGGTGATCGCGATGTCGATCGGCCACTCGAGCTCGGCGTATTCGCGGCTCTGGGTGATGCCCATCGGGAAGCTCAGCGCCGCCGAAACGATGATCGCCTGCCAGCCCCAGAAGTGCACGGCGCTCAGCATGTCGCTGAACATCCGCGCCTTACATAGGCGTTGTGTCGAGTAGTACACCGCGGCGAAGATCGCGTTTCCGGCGAAGGCGAAGATCACCGCATTGGTATGCAGTGGCCGCAGCCGCCCGAAGCTGAGATACGGCGAGGACATGTTGGCCTCGGGGATCATCAGCTGGATCGCGATCACCAGTCCCACAAGCATCCCGACCACACCCCAGATAACGGTGGCCAGAGTGAACTTGCGAACGATGGCGTCGTCGTAGTGAAAGGTCTCCATCGGACCGGTGCCGGCCGCTTGAGCTGAGGCAGTCATCGATTCCGCACCCTCCCCATTTCGGTCACTGACTTCGGTCTCGCGATCGAGGTGCACAGCCCCCCGAAACGCTCGAAGACTGAACAAAATAGCTCTCTGGAAAGCGGCCGAAACCGGGCAAAAAAGACAGACCTGATCCTTTATTCCGGCGGGTTCAGGCGCTCGATCGGTACCGAAAAGGTCCCTGTTTTTTTGGGGGCGGCTGGACAGACGCTTGACGCTGCCCGCCGTTTCCTGACACCCCCCTGACGGGGGAGCGGATCGAGGCTCGGCTACCGCGCCACGGATGGGGCACCGACGCGTTTCGCAGGGCGTGCGTGTCGCTGAAAAAAGCTGGCGGGACAGCCCAAACGAGTCGGTTCAGTCCGGGAGAGCTTCCGGGTCGCCGACGTAGGCGTAGGCATCGAAACCCTGTGCGCGCAGTTCGGCCGCAACGTCGAGGGAGCGCTGGCCGTGTTCACAGAGCACCACGTAGGTCGAACCCCGCTCCAGTCGATCCAGGTGGTCGCTCCAGCGGCTGCCCTCGAGCCGCAGCGCTCCGGGAATCGTGCGCGGCGATCGGCCGCCACCGAGGTCGATGGCCACCGCGCCGGGTGGAAGCCGGTCGACGGTGATCTGCGGTTGAAGCAGGGATTCGGGCGCCAGGGCCCGAAGGTCGATCGGGCGTCGGCCGCGCAGCGTATCGGCGAGCTCCTCGATGAGGCCCGACTCGTCGAGGTCACCCATGCGCCGCTCCTGCTCATCGACCGCCGCGGCGCTGGGGTGGGTCACCGTGCGGGTCGTGGCCAGGGCGCAGAGTTCCTGAACCCGGCGGGACAGGGCGTGAGTGCCGATGCGCTTGCTGTAGGCGAGGATCTCCTGTTTGTCGAGGCCGATCACCGGCTGAAGCACCGGGGTATCGCTGACTCCGTGATGGGTGCGCAGCACCGCCAGCGTCTGGGAAGAGACCTGGCCGAGGGATTCCCCGGTGACGATCGCCGACGCGCCGAGCTCCCGTGCCAGGGCGTCGGCGGCCCGCAGCATCTGCCGCTTGAGCACGACCTGCCAGAAGGCGCGCTCGACCCGGGCTTGCAGCCGCTCCGAAAGCCGCTGCATCTCCATCACGTACAGGGTCGGCCGTGTGCCGTAGCTCCAACCCCGGGCCAGCAGGTTCGCCACCTGGACGACCGCCCGCTCATGTTCCGGCCCGCCCATGTGGCAGAACAGATAGTCGACGGCGACCCCCCGGCGCATGGCCATCCAGGCGGCGACGGCCGAATCGAACCCGCCGGAGAACAGCACCAGCGCCCGCCCCTCGACACCTAGCGGGAGTCCACCGCCCCCCGGCTCCCTGCGGTGGAATAAGAAGGCCTTCTCCTCGCGGACATCCAGTTCCACCGTGAGCTGCGGGGTGGTCAGGTCGACCTTGCCGTACTCGGCCAGCCGGGCGCCGAGAGCTTCGTTCAGCTCCTGGCCGCCGAAGGAGTGGCCGCCGGTGACCCGGGCGCGCACGGCGAATGTCGGCTCGGAGACCGCCTCCCGGTAGAGCTCGACGCCGGTCTCGATCAGCAGTTCCTTGTCCGGGCGGCAGGCCGCATCCACCGGCGACACGCTGGCGATGCCGAACACCTGGGTCATCACCCGCCAGGCCTCGGGGTCGGCGGCGGCGACGTGCATCCGGTTCCAGGTGTCCCGGATGCGGTGGGGGATCCCTGCCGAGCGCAGGGCATCGGTCAGGTTGCCGCGCAGCTGCTTCTGGAAGCGCGGACGGGTGCGCTTCGACTTGGTCGAGACCTCGCCCGCCGGGCGGACGATGAAGCGATGGGGATAGCGGCTGCTCACAGGTTGCTCGGTCGCGTGCTCCGGGCGCGCAAACCGCCATTGTAGAGCCATTTGCCGCGAGTTTGCCCGGCGCGCCGTTCGTGCCAGAATGCCCGGTGTGGGGGCACCGTCTTTCGTTCCTGGTGGGGGTTCAGGTTCCATGAGCGGTTGCGAGGCGCCTCGGCGCCGGTTGCGGCATCTCATCTTGCTCAGCGCCTTGATGCTCGGGGGCCCCGGTGTGTCTCACGCCGAGAGCGTCCCCGACCCTCACGTTGAGCCCGCTTCGGGCGCCCTTCCCGGCTGGAGCGATGAGGTCGAGCCCTTCCTGCTGGGGGGCGTGCAGGTCCGCGAGCCGGACCTCGACGCCTGGGTCGCCGAACTCGATCACGCCGGGATGAACACCGTGGCGGTGACCGTCTACGCCCGCCAGGGACGCTGGGACAGCGACGACCTGACCTTCAATCTGGAAGAGCCGGGCATCGTCGAGGAGATCCGCGCGGCCAAACAGGGGGGCATGCGGGTCGTGCTGATCCTGCGGGTCTACCTGGACCACGCGCTCCCCGAGAATCGCTACTTCTGGCACGGCATGATCATGCCCGAGGGAGACGAGGAGATCCGCGGCTGGTTCCGCAACTACGGAGCCTTCGTCGAACACTGGGCGCGGATTGCCCAGCGGGAAGGAGTCGACGTCTTCGGTCTGGGTAGCGAACTCAAGGCGCTGACCGCGACCCTGCCGATCACCCGCTGGGGCAGTTTCAAGAACTACCACGTCTACATGCTCTACCAGCGCATGCTGCGCTCCCGAGCTCGCGGTTTCCTCGATGAGCTGCAGGAACAGCGGCCGTGGCTCCTCGGCTGGGACCGGGAGTCGCCGCTGGGGGACTACTTCAACGACGTGTTCGCCGAGCACAAGTCGTGGGCGCGCAAGGCCTACCTGCGCAAGGGTGCCCGCACCTGGCGGCGGATCAACGCCCGCCGCGCTTTGATTCGCGACGAGTGGTCGGCGCTGATCGCCGACGTGCGGGAGCTGTACGGCGGCAAGCTGACCTACGCCGCCAACTTCGACAACTATCAGAACGTGGCGCTGTGGAAGGAACTCGACTTCATCGGAATCAACGCCTACTTCCCGCTGCGCAAGCTGAAGCACGAAGAGAGTGACGCATTGCGCAAGCAGCGCTTCTACGGAACCTGGGACTGGGTGTTGGGCGATATCGATCGTTTCCGCCGCGAGCAGAAGCTTCCGGACAAGCCGGTGATCTTCACCGAGCTCGGCTACACCCACAAGCAGCACTCCACCGTCGAGCCCTGGGCCTACGCCGGCTTCTCGGTGCTCAAGCGGCCGCGTAAGGAACTGGTTCTGTGGTCGCACCTGCCGCCGGACCGCACCGAAAGGCGGCTATCGGTGGAAGCGCTGCGCGAAGCCTGGGCCGCCAGGGGGCGGGACGTGCTCGCCGGGTTGCTCTACTGGAAGCTGTCGACGGTTGCCGAACATGAAGCGGTCGAACCCTTCGTGCTGCATGTCGGGCGGGACTCCGACGATCCGTTGCAGCGGGAACTGGCGCGCTTCCTCGAGTCGGCTTCACCCGGCAGGGCAGGGGCACCCGGAGGATCGTCAGCAGACGAGGTCGCGTCCTCTTCTCCGGGTCGCGAATAGCAAGATGAAGCTGCCGAGCTACCCGCCGATGTAGGCGGCGCCGGCTATTCGGGCGCATCCCATCGGCCGCCGTTTCGGATGACCCGCTCCAGGTTTTCTCTTGCCCGCTGCTCGTAGCGCCGATGGAAGTGGTCGAAGACATAGATCCGCGGCCGGTCGAGGAAGGATCTCAGGATCTCGACACGTTTGCGCCGGAACAGCGGTCCGGGTACCCAGCGGTACTCCTGGCGGATCGCGGCCTCGTAGCGGGCGAACACCTCCGGCTCCCGGCCGAGGATCGATAGATCGATATCGACCATCAGCGCGGCGTCCCCGTCGAGGTCCGCTGCCGTGTGCAGGGTGGCCATGATCAGGTCGTGAACCCGCTTGCGCGGCTCCTCGCCGGCCTCGACCGAAACGAGCCAGCGCTCGGCCCACTGGGCGCTCTTCAGCTCGTTGTCCGAGGACATCGGTTTGTAGATCGCGTCGTGAAACCAGATTGCGGTCTCGAGCTCCAGCGGATGTGTGGCCAGCTCGGTGGCCTGATCGAAC